>CASDWR010000070.1 GCA_949284665.1 uncultured Rikenellaceae bacterium
AGCTGGCTGCCGGCAAACTTGAAACCGAATCGAAGGTGGTGGTACCTGTATTTGAGTGCAAAGCGCCGTACAAGGATTTCCTCAGCGATTTGGATCACCAGGAACTGGTGAATCTGATCGATGACCGGAAGACTATCGACAAATATCCCGGTATCAAAGTGGGTTCGATGACCGAAGCGACGAACGATGCAGGTAACTGGGAATAGCGCAAACGACAGGAAAAAAGAGTTGTCCATTCGGTTTGTTCCGGGTGGACTTTCTTTTTCGGTGTCGAATAACGGGACATCGAGCAGAGAGCGTTCATTCCGAATTGCACGGGTTGCATCGGATACGACTTTCTCTTCTTTCGTGGAGCGTGCGGTTGGAAGCCGCAAAGAGCTGCAGGAGGATTTCGATCGGGTGACGTTTTGGGTCGATACGCCATGTGCCATCATACCTTCGGATTTGGTTGATGCCGAGCGCGCCCTTGGTTACATGCGTGAGAGTGGTTTGTGTCCGAAGGTGACCGAACGCTGCGTCATTTCCGATTCGGAGCAGGGAGTGGCCTGTCTGTTTGCTGTCGACAATGAGGTGGTCGATGCGATGAGCGACCGTTACGGGGATCGTCTTGTTTGGAGATCGCCCATACAGGAGGCAATTGCACGAAAGGTGTGCGGTGTCATGGCCCATTTCACCTCTTCGATGCTTTTTTTGGTTGTGCGAGATGGGGAAGGACGATTGTCGGCAGCCGAGTGTTTCCCATGTACGAACGCAGCGGATGCGGTATATTATTTGTCGAAGATACGGAATGAAGCGAACGAGGGTGGCTTGCCGATAATTCTGTCGGGTTTTCCGGCCAGCGGTTACCGAAAAGTATTGAAACGCTATTTCCGCAATATCATTCTATGCGAATTATAAGTGGGAAACAACGGGGACGAATGATTGTGCCGCCTCGAAATTTGCGGGCCAGGCCAACGACCGATTTTGCAAAAGAGAATCTGTTCAACGTATTGGCCAACATGGTCGATTTCGAGGCGTTGGACGTATTGGACCTATTTGCAGGGACCGGTTCCATCGGTTATGAGTTTGCGTCCCGTGGAGCTCGGTCTGTAATTTCGGTGGAGATCAATGCAGTACATTATAATTTTATAAAGTCGACTGCATTGCAGCTCGGTTTCGATAATCTTTATGCGGTGAAGGCGAATGTGTTTCTTTATTTGAAGAGTTGTGCGAAACGTTTCGACCTGATTTTCTCGGATGCTCCGTATGATATGGAGAGGTCGGCCGAAGTGATCGATCTCGTTTTCGAGCACGAATTACTGAAGGAGGATGGATTGCTGGTTTTCGAACATTCGAAAGGGGTACATTTTGATGATCATCCTTTCTTCTTTCAGTCAAGAAGTTACGGGAGTGTGCAATTTTCTTTATTTAAAAAGCGTTGAATTTTTTGCAGATTTGAAAAAAGAGTATTACTTTTGTGACGCCGATTAAAGGTACGGTGTGGTAGTTCAGCTGGTTAGAATACCTGCCTGTCACGCAGGGGGTCGCGAGTTCGAGTCTCGTCCATACCGCAGGAAAGCAGATGACTGAAAGGTTGTCTGCTTTTTTCATTGAGAGTATTGTCCCGCTTTCGAGGGAGGACAAGGGGAACGCACGATTTTGGAAAACGATTTCGGTGCAAATTCGGGCGTATCGGCAGTTCAGGGTATGATACCGGGAGTTTTCATGCAGATCAGATTGCGATAGACCGAAGGCGTACACCCATACTTTTCTTTGAATATCTTGATGAAATGAGAGATGCTCGAGATGTTGCAGGCAATGGCGATCTCGGAAATGGTTTTATCGGTGCAGCACAACAGGTATTGGGAGTGCAGGAGACGTTGTTTGATTTGCCATTTGTGTGGGGTGTCGTTGTGTGTCTCGCTGAAATATCGTTTGAGGGTGGTGGTGCTGCAATTGCATTTTTCGGCCAGATTTTCGATCGAAAGGTTGTCGAAGATATGGAATCGCATGACCGAGTCGATCAATTCGCTCCCGGTGCAGATACAGTCACGGATCAAGGGAATGATGTCGTTCGGGAAGAGCGATTCCGTCAAATGCCATAATTCTGCAAGACGCAAGTAGTGTGAGACTTGGTTGTGATAGAAAAAGGGGTCGCAAAAGTTTCGATTTGTAGAGAGAAAGAATTTACGATGCGAATCGGTAACCGGATAGACCAGACAATCGGGTGTGTCGGATAAGGATGAGTGGGTTTGAGACGAGGATTCTTTTCGGAAAGCGAAAAGTATTTTGGAAATTTCCCGGATTACGCTGGGCGTATATCGGAATATGATTTCTGTAAAGGGGCTGTCGCCCTGTGGAATATTCTCGATATAATAACGTCCGGGTTGAAGATAGAAGAATTCCCTGTCTGTGATGATTTTGCAGACTCCATCGAGGTAGAGATGCGTTTTGCCTGAAAGTATGTAACCGATGGTAGGCCAGGGGTTGTCGATACAGCTGATGCCGATCGGCTCATTTTGTATGTACCTCTGAATGAGTGCGGGTGAAGTGGTTGTGGTTTTTTCGTTTGTCATGCGGTCGGTAGTTGTATTTGTACATATCGGTCGGTTGAGGACTCCTCGTGGACCGTCTTCCGAAATCTCCGGAACAGGTGCAAATATCGTTGAAGGTTATTTATTTACCAAAAAGAGTGTGAAGCCTTGTCACACTTTTTATCGTTTTTGATCATATTTCGGATGATACGAATTCCGGGGGATGATCGAACACTGTTTTTTCGTGTTTTTCGAGGAAGAGGGAGAATCGTATTGGGATTATTCCGATGGTGTATTTGATTGTGGTTTTCGTGAGAACCGTTTGGATTTTGCGCCTTCCTTTTTACCTTTGAGGAGGAAAATGAAAGGTAAAGCAATGAGTGGAGACGATCGAAACGAATTGTTTCCCGTAGTAAATGAAACGGGAGAGGTTATGGGGTGTGCTACACGCGGAGAGTGCCACGACGGGAGCAAGTTGTTGCATCCAGTAGTGCATCTGCATGTATTTGATCGGCGAGGGGCGTTGTATCTTCAGAAACGCCCGGCATGGAAAGAGATTCAGCCCGGGAAATGGGATACTGCTGTGGGTGGACATGTCGGGTATGGAGAATCGGTCGATCGGGCTTTGCGACGAGAAGCGGCAGAGGAACTGGGTATTCATGATTTCATTCCCGAAACATTGGGATCCTATCTTTTTGAGTCGGAAGTCGAACGGGAATTGGTACATGTGTTCCGTACGGTATATGAGGGGGAGATTCATCCGAGTGAAGAGTTGGACGGTGGGCGATTCTGGACTTTCGAGTCGATTACGGAATCTTTCGGTCGTGGTATTTTCACGCCCAATTTTGAATATGAGATTCGCAGAATTGATATTCTGAAACAAAAGCTGTGAGGCAACAAGGTAATTCATGAAGGTTAGCAAACGGATCCTTGCCGGATGGGAATCAGCAGTCTGTGGAGAATTGAAATATACGAAATTCGGGACTCCCGAAGTTCGCGTTATTAATCCCAGTATCAGAACACTCAAAATTGTTCAAAAAAGA
>CASDWR010000071.1 GCA_949284665.1 uncultured Rikenellaceae bacterium
TTGATTTTCCCTTCCCATGTTCACACCAATGACATGCATGCTTTTTGCTAAATTAGAGATCGGCATAACCAAAACATCTGTCACCCCTATTAAATTTTTTATGACTGTATCATTACGGGAATATTCGAATCTCGCCGATCGTATCTTTATACTTTTGATTATCAAACTGATAAATGCAACTTTGTAAAGAGTTTACATTAATTAGAAAATTTGATTATTTTTGTAGAATGAAAAACATGTTTCAACTATGAAAAAATTAATCGTTCTCTGTACAATTCTGACAATTGCCTCCGGCACGATGATGGCCGGATTGCCGTTCATTAATTTCGGTGCCAAAGTGGGTATGACCTCTCAGGAAACGGATATTAAACTAAACAATACGACCGCGATTAAAAATACCATTAAAAACGCAACAGGTTATCATGTCGGTCTGGTGGCACGAGTAAAACTTCCGGTTGTTTTCATTCAGCCCGAATTGTTGTACAACTGGTACAAAACATCCATAAATGCCACCATACTCGGTACAGAACTGGGATCCGACGTCAAAATAAACTCTTTCGAGGTACCTTTGATGTTGGGTGCACGCTGCGGTCTCGGCAAAGTTATCGGATTCCGAGTGAATGCAGGTCCGGTATTCAATCTGGCCACAGATGTTTCTGTCAGCAACGATGCATTGGGCGAATATTACAAAAGCTCATTCAACAAGCAGTCCGTCACCTGGACGGCAGGTCTGGGTATCGATCTCTTCAGCCTCATGCTGGATGTAAGGTACAACGGCCAGTTCAAAAAGAACTCGGATACGATCGACGGCATCGATGCACGTATCAAACAAACAAGTTGGAGTGCAAGCCTCGGAATCCTCTTCTGACCGGCCTGTTTATCCATTAAGACAATGCGATGCCCGAAAGGAATTTTACGATAGAGGGTATTGACCCCATTGATTTCTATGGAGTCGCGAACTCGAATTTCAACCGGATATGCACGCTATCTCCGAAGTTGAAACTTGTGGCTCGCGGTTCGACCGTCAAGGCCGTGGGCGATGACGAGTCTCTCGAACGTTTTGAAAAGAGACTCGACTCGCTGTTTCAATATTGCAGCAAGTATGGTCATATATCGCCCGAGGTGATTGATCAGATCTTTTCCGGAGGCCTGTCCGATCGCCCGGAACACGAAAACAACGATAAGGACATTCTCGTTTACGGCAACAACGGATTGATCGTCAAGGCACGAAGTGACAACCAAGAGCGATTGGTCAGACTATCCGAAAAAAACGATCTGATGTTTGCCATCGGACCGGCAGGATCCGGTAAAACCTATACGGCCATAGCCCTCGCCGTTCGTGCATTGAAGAACAAGGAGGTAAAACGCATCATCCTTACCCGGCCAGCCGTTGAAGCAGGAGAAAAACTGGGCTTTCTACCCGGAGATATGAAAGAGAAACTCGATCCTTATCTCCAACCGCTTTACGATGCCCTCAATGATATGATTCCGGCAGCCAAACTGTCCAAATATCTCGAAGAGGGAACCGTACAGATCGCACCGTTGGCATACATGCGAGGACGGACGCTTGATAATGCGTTCGTGATACTCGATGAAGCCCAAAACACCACCCTGCCCCAAATTAAAATGTTCCTCACACGCATGGGGCGCAATGCGAAATTCATTGTCACGGGCGACATCACCCAAATCGACCTCCCCCGTCCAGCCGACTCCGGCTTGATCGAGGCCGTGAAGCTGCTGGGAGGAATCGAAGGTATCGCCACAGTCGAATTCGACACGAACGACATCATTCGCCATCGCCTGGTAAAACATATCGTGACTGCCTTCGAAACGAGCAAAAAAGAAAAAAAGAGCAATAACCTATAACCGAATGCACTTATGGAAAAGGAAATCCAAAAACTGACTCCCGAAGCGATTTGGAAACACTTCGCCGAGATATGCAATATCCCTCGACCTTCGCATCACGAAGAAAAAATCCGGGCCTATCTGATCGCTTTTGCCGAAGCCCACAATCTGGAACACACCGTAGACGCAGGAAACAATGTCATCATCCGCAAACCGGCCGTCAAAGGGATGGAGGACAGGAAAACGGTTGTCCTTCAGGCCCATGTGGATATGGTTCCGCAAAAAAATTCCGACAAGACGTTTGATTTCACCCGCGATGCCATCGAACCATACGTGGATGGCGAATGGGTGACGGCCAATGGCACGACACTCGGAGCGGACAATGGCATCGGGGTATCGGCGATCCTTGCCGTACTCGAATCCAAAACTCTCAAACACGGCAATATCGAAGCGTTGTTCACTGCGACGGAAGAGACCGGAATGGATGGTGCATTCGGCCTCAAGGCCGGAGAACTGAAGGGCGACATCCTTTTGAATCTCGATTCGGAGACCGAAGGCGAACTCTATGTCGGGTGTGCCGGCGGGCTCGATCTCAACGCCACGATAAAATACGAGACAATCCCTCTCGAAAAGGGAAAATTTGTTGGCTACCAACTCGAAGTCAAAGGGTTGAAAGGGGGGCACTCAGGCATGGAAATTATTCTTCAGCGGGCCAATGCCAACAAATTGCTGGCTCGCTTTTTGAAGAATGTACAGGAGAAATTGGGGATTATTCTCTGTTCGATCGATGGAGGCGGACTGCGTAATGCGATTCCGCGCGAGGCATTTGCGACGGTGGCCGTACTCAAGAACAGCGAACGTATGTTCAGGAATGCGGTCAAAAAGTTCGAGAAAATCTTCATCAACGAATTTAAAGGAGTAGAGGACAACATCTCGTTCAAGGCGATACCAGCAAAATGTCCGTCTTCTGCCATCAATTTCTTCGACCAGTGCAATCTGATCGATGCCGTAGTGGGGTGTCCGAATGGAGTAATCCGCATGAGCACTTCGATGCCAGGATTGGTAGAGACTTCAACCAATCTGGCCCGTGTCGTATCGGAAAGAGGGAAATTTCAAATACAATGTCTGTTACGGAGTTCTGTAAACAGTGCGAAAGAAGACCTTGCCTTGACCATGCGCACCGTATTCGAACTTGCCGGAGCAAAAGTGAAATTGAGTGGAGGTTACGACGGATGGAACCCGAACATGGATTCTCCGATATTGAAAACGATGTCGGAAGGATATGAATCGCTGTTTGGCAAGACCCCGGCCGTAATGGCCATACATGCCGGTCTGGAATGCGGCATTATCGGAGGTGTGTATCCCGAGATGGATATGATCTCTTTCGGCCCGACGATTTGTTACCCTCACTCGCCCGACGAGAAGGTCAACATCGCTTCGGTGGAAAAGTTCTGGAAATACCTCTGCCATACGCTGGAGACCGTTCCGGTTAAATGATACGGATACAACTGCGAAAACATGGAAAACAGTGACAAATGGTTTGCGATCGTCAATCCCGTTGCCGGTTACGGCAAGGGATTGAACGATTGGCCACAAATCAGTAAACTCCTCAGGGACAACCATATTATTCCCGAATTTGCCTTTACCGAACACCGTTATCACGCCATAGAACTTGCAGTGGAAGCTGTTAATGAAGGCTATCGCAAGATCATCGTGGTTGGAGGTGACGGGACAATTCATGAGGTTGTGAACGGACTTTTCATTCAGAAAGCCGTTCCCACAACCGATGTCTTGCTGGCTGTTATCGCGGTAGGGACAGGAAATGACTGGATTCGCATGTTCGGCATACCCCGCAAATATTCCGAGGCGATCAAAGCAATCGTAGCCGGCCATTCATTCCTGCAAGACGTAGGCATCGTATCTTTTTACAAAGCGAACTACAAACAGACCCGATATATGGCTAATGTGGCAGGTATCGGATTCGACGGATTCGTGAATCGGAAATACAACCACATGAAAGAACAAGGTAAAAAAGGAAAGACCCTTTATATCTGGAACACATTCAAGGCTGTATTGGGTTACCGGTCTACAGGGGTCAAGATCTGGGTAGATGACCACATGGTTGTAAACAATCTGGTGTTCAGTGCCACGATCGGTATTGGGAAATATAACGGTGGCGGTATGATCCAAATGCCTGAAGCGATAGCCGACGACGGGTTGTTCGACGTGACGACCATAAGGCGTATCAGCAAATTGGGGGTGTTGCGGAGACTCGGTTCATTATACAACGGTAAAATTTACAAGATCAAGCGCATTTCTCTCGATAGAGGACGGAAGATCCGGATCGAGTCATCTCCCGAGATTCCGCTCGAGGTGGACGGAGAAGGATTAGGATATTCGCCTTTTGAGTTCGAGATCGTAGACAAAGCCGTGAGAGTTGTGGTAGCCGAACGTTTTCTCCGTTCCCAGGATAAACCGGAACCGACTTATTCATAGTCGGATATTGTTCTTCCTGGTTAGGTACGAGGAAACGTTTCCTAATAACATTCGATTTCCGGTTTGTGGATCGGCTACACAATCCGTAGTGGAATTCTTGTAGAAATCGAATATCGGCTGCTCTACCACAAAATGTCCGAGTGTGCCCCGGCAGGCAGTGCAAGCCGGGGTATTTGTAAAAAACGGAATGACCCGAATTAGGACTGCATCTCCCTCCCCTTCTGCTCATGACACCATAATGCTGGAAGTACAAAGCAGCGAGACGATACGGTATGGATTTTGTTTGTCTTTTACGACAAAATCTTTCAAAACCTGTCGTCATGAACAATAAAA
>CASDWR010000072.1 GCA_949284665.1 uncultured Rikenellaceae bacterium
TCGAGAATTCGTTGTCTGTGGGTATTGACCGTATTGATGCTGATATTCAGAATATCAGCGATCTCTTTGCTCTGTTTCCCCCGATCGTCCATCTCCAGAATCTGTGTCTCTTCCGTTATTCTTCTGTAAACATCATGAACCAATGCACGATATTCCCGAATCAATTTGATGGATTTGACGTATCGGTTATGGCTTTTTTGCATGAAAACATGCTTCATCCCGGCCACCCCGTTTTTCATCACCTGTTCATAGTCGTCCGGATGAATGCGTACTCCGATATATTCACCCTGCGAACTCATAAAAAGGTTCCTGTGGTAATCCGATTCGTATACATGTTTCTGGCTGCAAAGATCGAAAATAGACAAGGCACTCCCTGAAAAGACAACCGACGATGACAAAGCAGCAATATGGTTGTCCAATTTGGTATAATCCAGTTCGCCCATACAGAACCGTTGGGATGCCATCAGGTCGGCATACTGTTTCTGGAGTTTGAGTAGATCCATGGGATATCGATTTCCTGGTACTAATATGAAAAAGGCGGGCGGGAACTCACATTATTCGCGTTATTCGCGGCCGGGACACGACAGAATCCATACGCAACCAATACAGGGAAACGGGATTCAGCCAGACGGGGAAATTTATCGCAGGGCTACACGTACGTTACGCATGACAACTTTTTTAACGACGAAGCGACCATCACACGTTTCGAATCGTTCCTGTCGAATCTCACCATGCCCATACGACCCATGCGCCACTCCTCCCCTTACCGCATCCTCCCCAAACATGGGTTTCCCGATCTGTTCCGACATCCGTTTGACAATCCCTGCCGGCAAAAACTCGCATATTCCCGCTCCTAATTCTTTCTCTCGGGACGATTCGTCCGACACCTGCCGCTTCACCCATCCCTGCCCCGATTTCAGGGGAACAACTTTGGCCTAACATCCCTGCCGATACACCCTTCTTTATTCTTGGTACCGGAAAGATGCAGAGAAAAGTCACCTGGGGGGAGCTTTATGTTCGAAGAGCGGCTACCGTCCGTGACAATTCTTGTATTTCTTTCCGCTTCCGCAAGGACAGGGATCATTCCGTCCCACTTTCTTTTCCACATGTACCGGCATCGGTTTGCTTTTTTCACCCTGCCCGGCCTGGGCGGCAGCCTGCATACGGGATGCCTGCAAACGATTCATATCCACTTTCTGCTGACGCTGCTGCTGTTGCTGTTTCATCCGTTCCTCCGCATTTTCGCGTGTAGGAATAAATCCCTTGTTCAGTACGGAAAGCACCTCCCGATTGATCTTGTCAAGCATCGCACTGAACAGATTGAACGACTCAAGTTTGTAGATCAACAGCGGATCCTTCTGTTCATACGAGGCATTCTGTACGCTTTGACGCAAATCGTCCATGTTGCGCAGATGTTCCCTCCAGTTGTCGTCTATGGTCGTCAACATAACGATCTTGGTAAACACCTTGTAAATCTCCCGGCCGTCATTCTCACAGCAACGTTTCAAATTCACAGGAATATTGTAGCCCAAAATACCGTTCGTTATCGGAATATAGATATTCTCGTACTGATCGCCCTGTTTTTCATAAATGTTCCGAATGACAGGCATGGCGGTCGTTGCTGCCAATTGGGCCCGGCGTTCGAATGCATCCTGGAGATCCTTGACTACCAATTCAGCAAGTTCCTCTTTGTTCGACTGACTATACGTCTGTGCATCGAACGAAGGTTGTACGGCAACCTGGCGAATCAATTCAAAACAGAAATCATCGTAATCGGCACCTTCGAGATTCGAGACAAAACTGTCCGCAAAGTCGAGCATCGTATTATTTAGGTCTATTTCTACCCGTTCTCCATACAGAGCGTGGCGGCGACGCGTATAGATCACCGTACGCTGGGAATTCATCACATCATCGTACTCCAACAACCGTTTACGAATGCCGAAGTTGTTCTCCTCGACTTTTTTCTGCGCTCTTTCGATGGCTCGCGACATCATCCCTGCCTGAATCACCTCTCCCTCCTTGAGCCCCATACGGTCCATCATGCCGGCAATACGCTCGGAACCGAACAGCCGCATCAGATCATCTTCGAGCGAAACGAAAAATTGCGACGATCCGGGGTCACCTTGACGGCCTGAACGTCCACGCAACTGCCGGTCCACACGGCGTGATTCGTGGCGCTCGGTTCCGATGATCGCAAGTCCGCCCGCCTCCTTTACCTCGGGTGTCAACTTGATATCCGTTCCTCGTCCTGCCATGTTGGTCGCAATCGTTACCTGCCCTGCACGACCCGCTTCGGCAACCACTTGTGCCTCTTGCTGATGATACTTGGCATTCAACACGTTGTGTTTGATCCCGCGCAACTTCAAGATACGGCTCAACAGTTCGGATATCTCCACCGACGTAGTTCCCACCAACACCGGCCGGCCTTGTTTGACAAGCGAGACAATCTCATCAACAACAGCCGTATATTTCTCCCTCTTTGTCTTGTAGATCAAATCGTCACGGTCATCACGAATCACAGGTCTGTTGGTCGGGATCACCACCACATCGAGTTTGTAGATGCTCCAAAATTCGCTCGCTTCCGTTTCGGCCGTACCGGTCATACCGGCCAACTTGTGGTACATACGGAAATAGTTCTGAAGTGTGATCGTCGCAAAAGTCTGCGTAGCAGCCTCTACCTTGACACGCTCCTTGGCCTCTATGGCCTGATGCAATCCATCCGAATACCGGCGGCCCTCCATAATACGGCCCGTCTGCTCGTCGACAATTTTCACTTTGTTATCGATCACCACATACTCCACATCCTTTTCGAACATGCTGTATGCCTTGAGCAACTGGTTGACCGTGTGCACCCGTTCCGATTTGATCGCGTAACTGTTGATGATTTCATCCCGCTTCATTACCCTCTCTTCGGCGCTCAGTTCCTTATTCTTCTCCAACTCGGCAACCTCGGCCCCTATGTCGGGCAAAACGAAAAACTTATCTTCCCCTACATTCTTCGACAGGAACTCGTGCCCCTTGTCGGTCAACTCCACAGAATTGAGTTTCTCGTCGATCACAAAAAACAGATCGTCCACAATCTCCGGCATACGCCGGTTGTTGTCCTGGATGTACACATTCTCTGTCTTCTGCATCAACGTCTTGATCCCCTGTTCGCTGAGGTACTTAATCAATGGCTTGTACTTGGGCAGTCCCTTATGGGCGCGATAGAGATGTATTCCTCCCTCCTCGGTCTTGCCCTGTGCGATCAATGTCCGAGCTTTGACCAGTTCGTCATTCACAAACGCACGTTGCACATTGTACAACTGTTCGATAAACCCACGATACTGTTCGAAAAGCTGGTCGTCGCCTTTCGGGACGGGCCCGGAAATAATCAACGGGGTACGTGCATCATCGATCAACACCGAGTCTACCTCATCGACAATGGCATAGTGGTGTTTGCGCTGTACCAGATCGTCGGCTTGAATGGACATGTTGTCACGGAGGTAGTCGAAACCGAATTCGTTGTTCGTACCGAAGGTAATATCGGCCATGTATGCCTTGCGACGCGCTTCGGAATTGGGCTGATGCAGGTCGATACAATCCACCGACAATCCGTGGAACTCATACATCGGACCCATCCATTCGGCATCGCGTCGTGCCAGATAATCGTTTACCGTCACCACATGAACGCCCTTGCCGGCCAATGCGTTAAGAAATACGGGGAGCGTAGCGACCAACGTCTTCCCCTCTCCCGTAGCCATCTCCGCGATCTTGCCTTTGTGAAGTACCACACCACCGAAAAGCTGACAGTCGTAATGTACCATGTCCCATTTGACATCGTTCCCACCTGCGAGCCAGTGATTCGCATATATCGCACGGTCGCCCTCGATATGGACGAAATCTTTCGTGGCGGCCAAATCCCGATCGAACTGGGTCGCCGTTACCTCGACCGTATCGTTCTCCGCAAAACGACGCGCCGTAGATTTCATGATTGCAAAAGCCTCGGGCAAAATTTCATCCAGTTTCTGCTCAATCTTTTCGTCGATTTCCTTGGTCAATTTATCGATCTCTTTCGATATCCTTTCCTTATCCTCGAGTGTCGTTTCCGGGGCCTCGAGCTCCTCTTTCAACGAAACGATCCGTTCTTCATCCTCCCGGATGCAATCGGCCACCGCCTTTTTCAGGTTTTCGCTCCTGCCGCGCAACTCATCGTTAGACAATGCATCTATTTCGGGATAAAGTGCCAAAATCTTGTCCACATAGGGTTGTATCTCTTTGCGGTCCTTATCGCTTTTCGTACCAAAAAACAGTTTCAATAATCCAGATATGATATCCATAGTATCGTATTGTTTGTTTTATTTCCCTTATTCCGTTCAATTTCACACAATAGAATCGGTAAAGATAACTATTTTATTCGACTTTCACGCCATTCATGCTTTTTTTTATGCACATTCTTCCCAACTTGCACGCGAAGCAACGCCCTCGGTCGCAATACTCCCGTCGCAACTGAATGACCGCCTGCGAATCCCATGCACTCTGCAACGGAATCCCATGGGCGCTCCATCCACGTACGATCGCGTTGTTTTCTACAGGCAGCGATGCCACCACTCCGATGGCCTGATCGCATAATTTCTGATTGTGGGTAAATTTGCCGTACGCGAACATCAACGGCGCTACCACATTGATCCCCAACATGTATCGTTTCCCTACTCCGAACGAAGAGGGGCATTTTACAAAATTCCCATCGGGTACGCAATGTTCCCGCCAGTATGATGATATTTCCGTATCGAAAAGACGCGATACGTCTTCACGAGAACGACACCGCATCATCTCACGGAATATGAATTCATTTTTTCCAAAAAAGGCTGCCAATCGGACAATCTGCATCAACGGACGATTAACCGGATAAGTTCCATGCACGTCCCAATACGCAGTATCCATGGGGTAAAGATTGTATTTTTTACAGAGAAAATCCGCCTCTTTTTGGAGTTCGGACACATAATCGTCAAAATAACAACACTTAAGCAACCCGGCTGCTCCCAACAGAAGAGCCTCAACATCCACCATCCTGCTGCCCAGATGTACAAGAGTTCCATACGGAACCAGCCTTGCCAATTGCATGAATGCCTCGGCATTACGACTGCCACCCACATAACGGAACATCATTGCATACAATGTTTCATTCCAGTCGTTTCCGCATTCCCGGAATATCCGTTCCACATCCGAACACTTGCGTTCGAGACGTTCTGTAAAAAGTTGGTCGAACAAGGCAATTCGTTCGGCCGGGCGCATCGACTGCAATAATTCTCCACACGCATAATCTTCCGCACCGAGAGCCAGAGAATCCAATAGCGTTCCGAGTTCGGGCGGCAAGGAGATTCGAAGTTGCGGGACCGTTTTCCCGTCATAGCGGACCAACGGCGGTGACGGTCTTGTCCCCACAATCTGAACGACAACCGATTCGGGACGTTCCGGCAGTTGGGCGTCATTGCAAAAAAATGCATCTCCACAACGGATGCTCCCGTCCGAAACGATTTCGACGCCGTGAGCCACTCCTGTTTCCGGAGAAACGCATCGTCCGAAATTTCGAATGGCAATCGATTCATCCGATACCATTCCCACTCGGGAGCGCAACGATTCATCGCTCCAGACCCACATCAGCAACTCCCTTTCGTTCAAACCATTCATCGCA
>CASDWR010000073.1 GCA_949284665.1 uncultured Rikenellaceae bacterium
AACCTAAAATGAACCTTAAAACTTCGGTACAAAGATAAGTCGTTTTCGTTCGTTTTCCAAATATTTTAAAAAATTTTAACAATTATTTAACATTGGAAAACCTGAAGGAAGTATTTGTCAGAACGTTTACTCCCGAAAGAGCGTGCAAATATAGCCATTTTATTCGAATTGCAAATCGATTCGGATAAAATTTTTTATTTTCCGCATGCTCTTTTTGTCCCCGGATCTGGTTTTGCCTTGCCATATCGCCGATAAGACCCTCTCCGAAAGACTCTGTCGGAGTATGTTTTTGAAGCGGAAACATTTGTTGAATCGGTAAAAATGGTTACCTTTGCACCCGCAGGCGTCGATGGGGCTGCTCCATGGTTGGGCGGTTGAGTAACGCCGAAGTGTAACATTAATGATTTATAAAATGAAAACAATTGAACTTAAGGGCGTTAATCGTACTGCTTTCGGTAAGAAAGGTGCGAAAGACATACGCCGTGCGAAACAGGTTCCCTGTGTAATTTACGGAGGAGAGAAAGGCGAGGTGCATTTTTCTGTCGATGCCCAGTCGCTTAAACAGTTGCTCTATACTCCCAGTTCGTATATCGTTGATTTCGATATTGATGGTGTCAAGGAGAGAGGTGTGATGCGTGAGGTGCAGTTCCACCCGGTGAAAGATTATCCTCTTCATGTAGACTTTTATCGTGTTCAGGAAGGTAAACCGGTGGCAATCGACATTCCCGTAAAACTTGTTGGTAATTCGGAAGGTGTAAAGTTGGGTGGTAAGTTGACGCTTTCGAAACGAAAACTTCGTGTGAGCGGTACGCTTGAAAATTTGCCTGATGAGTTGACGATCGATATTACTAATCTGGGTGTCGGAAAGTCTATTTTCGTCGGTGATCTGAAATATGACAACCTTACGTTGCTTACTCCTGCCACTACTGCCGTATGTGCTGTTATGGTAACCCGTGCGGCCCGTGGTGCAGCTGCTGCGACGAACGAGTAAACCGTAATAAAATTGAAATATCTGATTGTCGGTTTGGGTAATATCGGCGCCGAGTACGCCGAAACCCGGCACAACATAGGATTTAAGGTGTTGGACGCTTTTGCCGAAGCGTCCAATGCTGTTTTTGTCCCGGAACGTTACGGCGCCATGGCGGAAACCAGATACAAGGGTCGTACTTTCCTTCTATTGAAACCGTCGACCTATATGAACCTGAGTGGGAAAGCGGTCAGCTATTGGCAAAAGAGAGAACGTATCGAAACGACCGATATTTTGGTAGTGGTCGATGATCTTGCTCTGCCTGTAGGAGCTTTGCGTCTCAGGGCCCGGGGCAGCGATGGCGGTCATAACGGCCTGAAGAGCATCAACGAGTGTCTCGGTACGCCCGATTATCCCCGTTTGCGCTGTGGAATAGGCAACTCTTTTGCACAGGGACATCAGGTTGACTATGTGCTTGGCGCATGGTCGGACGAAGAGAAAACAACGCTGAAGGCTCAGATAGAGAGTGCGGTCGAGATTATTCGGTCGTTTGGGACACAAGGAGTGGAGCGGACCATGAACTTGTATAATAAAAAGGGAATCGGGTCGAAAAATGAGCCATGACCTTGTTCCCTTTGTGTATTTGTCCCGAAAGTATTGGTATTTACAAACGATATCCGGCATTTGAAAATGCCGGATATCGTTTTTCATGGAGGTTGTTGCCATTCCGTGACCTCGTAATATAAATATGTTTTGTGGCCCGGTGAACGCTTTTAGTGGGAGCGGTTTAACGGATCGTAAAGATTCGACTTTGTTCGACGGATAATCCGTATTCATCGGTTGCGCGAACACGCAGCAGATGAGGTCCTTGCATTGCTTGGTCGGGAAGTTGAGCTGTCCAGATATGCGGGGATGCGGTACGGCGCAGGGGTATACGGCGCGAGAATTTGGTTGGATAACCGGCATGACGGTTCCAATAAGCCACACGGCTGACTGTCGGTGCGACCATTGGCGTTCGGACCATCGGGATCCATTCATCGCCATCGACGCTCATCTCGACCTGCGAAGTCTCGCATCCGCCGTATAGGTTGACCGCTACAGTCCCTACCGGAATTTCCCTCAGGGCGGGAATCTCCCGATCGATAATCTCCTCGCCGCTGATCCAGAACTCCATCTGTCGTGTTTTGTCGAGTCCTACGCCTTTGAAGGTAAACCGGTATCCGTCGGCCGAGAAGTCGATCAGAAAATAGTTGCGTGGGGATCCGCATTGTTGTAGTGCTACAGGTACGGCATCGGGATCCCGTTCGCCGACCCACCATGAGCCGCATGTGGCACCTACAATGAGTTCGGCTATGCCGGGACGCCAAATGTGGCGTTCGATCGTGTGGAGGTGAGCCGAAAGGATCAAAGCCGGGCGGTTACCGAGCAGGTCGAGCAGGTCGCTGCCGTTTTCCGTGGCTGCGAGCGGTACGTGGAATGCGAAAACAAGTTGTTGGCGATTGGGAGTGATGGCGATCACGTTGCGGATCAGGCGCAGTTGGTTGTCCGTAAATCGGCCGCCGAATCCATGGCTGTTGTTGTCGAGGACAACGAAACGGACTGGTCCGAAATCGAAAATATAGTCAGCCGCACCGAATACATTGCAAAATTCACGATGCAGGCGAGGTTGTCGGCTGCCGCGGGGTACGGCGTCGAGGTCGTGGTTGCCGACCACACACCATACGGGGTGGGGAAGCAAGCGCAACAATGTGTCTACGGGGCGTAACAGCAAATGGTTGTCGTTGACCAGATCACCCATCATCAGTGAAAAAGCGACGTCGCTGCGGCCGGAAAGCTCGGACAATACCGTACGTTGGGCATAGGCGAGTTCATCGCGGTTATCCACCTGCATGTCACCCACTGCGGCCATTCGAAATTTTTCGTGTGTCTCGCATGGCGCAAGGGCAAATGAAAGGGAGGGTAAAGGACCGACGGTATCGTTGTCCGGCAGATGGAAGAAATATCCCGATGCCGTACCGTTCGATACGGTACGACGGCCTGCCGGTGCAATGGCAAAAACGCTTTGCCCTGGTTGGATCGGGAGTTCGAAATGTCCTTTGCGGTCAGTGAGAACAATCGTATCGCCATTCGATACGGGGATGTTGCGCAAGGGACGTTCTCCTCTCTCTCGTTGGCCATTTCCGTTCCGGTCGTCATAGACGATACCTTCGATGTGGTTCTGTCCGTAGAGCGATACGAGACTGCAAATAGCCGTGGTAATAAAAAGAAGTGTTTTCAGTCCTCTCATTTTGTGATAAGGGATTTGTCCGTTCTGGGTTTATGAGAAAAGGGGTGTCCCGCACGAAGCGGAACACCCCTTGTTCGATTCAGGTTCCGAATCGCATGCTGCGTGAGCCGTGTTATTCGGGCAGTATGTCTTTTTCCAGCATACCACGGAGGATGTGGTAGGTGTATGCTTTTGTTGTCTCGTCGCGGCTGATGTACGTTGCGTAGCCGATACCTTCGTCATTGAATGCAATTTGAACGGCCTGGTCAGTGCCTGCGTTTGCACATGCGACAAAAGGTTCGCCCCATTGGGTCGTCTCGGTGTCGTATTTGTAAAGACTGATCGAATTGTCTGTTTCATTCCGGCAGATGATGTGGGGAACATCATCCTTATCGATGGCTATGCTGTAGAGCTCCCCACTGTAAGCATCTACGCCCAGATTGATAGAGTTCCCTACCTTCACAAAGGTCGAACCTTCAACTTTCCATACCTGCATTACCCAAGTGGCTTCGGGTGAAGAGTCAAAGAAACAGCAATAGATCGTACCTTTCGAGTCTGTATCCATAGAGATACATCCGAAGTGGCTTTGGTTTGTAGACAGGCAGAAATTATCGACTACTTTGGTCCATGAGCCTGCGGAGTATTTGAGCAGCGAATATCCTTTTGTAAGGTTGTCTGCATTTCCGGCAATGTTATTTTGCATCGCATAGAGCAGATAGGTATCATTACCCACGGCAATAGTTTTGGGGTTTCCAACCCTTTGGTCTCCGGCCATGGAGAATGCCTGGTTACTATTCCATGTCGAGCCGTTGTATGCCGAGTAGTTGGCAGTGTACCGAGGCAAAGTGTAGTTGGCATACCCGGTTGTGTGGACGGTAAACGGTTGATTGGTGGAAGCATCGATTCCCATTGCTCCCTTTAAAGAGGAGGATATGCGATCGGCGTATCCGATCTTGCCAACCAATTGCCATGTTGAACCCTCCAGTTTCATCACGGCAGGCATATTGCCCGTTGTTCCTTCGTATCCGGCGAAAAATACGTAAGGGGTCCCGTTGCTGCCGAATTTCATGTCGAGAATGGTGGACACTCTTCCGGAGAAACTGGTGTTGCCGACCGTGACGATTTTCGATCCGTCCCATTTCGAAACTACACCCTGATCGCGCATCGTCCCTTCCAGGTCGTATTCATCGGTGTAGAAGAAGTAGGGAAGTCCGTCTTTAGGATTGATGGCCATGACGAGTTCATCGGCAACCGCATTGTTTTCACCGACAATCGTTGCAATTTCATTCCACTCCATCTCAAGCACCTTGCCTACACGTACCGTGTAAGAGGAGTTTACATTGTCGATCTCGTCGGTTACGATGAAGTCTACCGGATAATTGTAGTCGTTGGCCGTAGTACCGCTCACCTGTTCAGTCGCTCCGACAAACATGGCATCGTTTTCTCCCAGGGTAAAGCGGGCGATCAGGGAACCTTTCAGCTCCGTGTTGTCGAACAGCTCTTCCGGCAGGCGGATGATGATCTCTTTGGAGATGTTTTCAGCCACATAGTCGGCATCGAGCAGGGGGTTGTCCTGTTTGTAGAAGCCGAAAGATACGAGTTCGGCCTTGTTGTCCGAGGTTTGAGGTGTTTCGTCATCTGCGTTGTCCTTTTCACAGGCAGTCAGCAGCATCGCACCGCACAAGCTCAAATAGAGCATTCCTTTCAAAACATTTTTCATACGCATTTTTTTTTGGCTTTCAGCCTTTGTTATACATAAAAAAGATTCATTTCTATTTTTCTATTTCTTGGTGATTACATACTCTTTGTTCCGTTGCGCGGGACCGGGGTAGCCGAGCGTGAAATTGCTCGAAGTTCCGGTGAGTACGATACGCACCGTATTGTCTTTATTGGGGTCGAAATCGGTGCTTTTCCGCCATTCGATGCGGATGGGCATTTCGTAGACTCCCGGAAGGAAAACAAGCGGACTGGCCGTGTTGGGAACCAGATAGAAATCCGTACCCGCCGTAAGGCCGTCACCGGCTATTACTTCGTATTCGACCAACTCGTTCTCCGACAAACGCTTCGTACTCATGTAAACCCAGTAGGTCGAAACGGTGATGGCATCCTTGCCGATTTCACTGCTCGATCCTCCGTTTTCATCCGTTATGTAAACAAATGGATGATCGAAGATGATCTCCTCCTTATCCTTGCAGGATTCGAGTGCGATGATGCACCCCAGTGCCGTGCACGTCAATATGAAATATCGTTTTATCGTATTCATAGTCAATGGTATAAGTGTTTCCAGTTAGATTAGAATTCCGCCTGATATCCCGGGTTCTGCTGTATCCCCTGGTTGGCTTCCAGTTCGAGTTGGCAGATGGGCAGAACAAAACGGTTGCTCGGATAGTCTACCTGTAAAGAGATCGCTCCCGCGTCATCTTTCCGGATCAGGTTCTGACGTCGTCGGGTAATATCGAAGAACCGGTGTCCCTCGAAGCAAAGCTCTTTGATCCTCTCTTTCTCGATCAGAGCGTTGACCTCGTCCTGATTGGCGTAGGTCAAGACAATCTGGGCTTTCCCCTTGCCCGTAGCACGTGCGATCAATGCTTTCAAATCGTCTGCGGCCCCGTCGAGATCCGGATTGGAACGGTTGCACAACGCTTCGGCCCGAATCAGGTACATCTCGGATACACGCGATACAAACGGGGCATAATTGCGGTTGTTTGTCAGAATCTCATGACTTACACTATATTTCGCACATGCCTCGAGTCGGTCTCCGTTTACTTCCTCGTAGAGCAATTCGAGACGAATATCATCCGGATCATCGAACAGTTCGTAGAGCGCTTTGGCGGGCAACATGTCGGCATTCCCGTTTTCGCGGCTGTAGAACGAGTAAAGGGATATCCCGGCATCGTAACCGCTGAGTCTGAAGATCGCCTCCGTGTTTTTCAGGTTTGTTGCCATCGATCCCCCCTGGAACATGTTTACATAATCTTCACGGGAAGTGAGCGGTATGGTATTGATCAATTCGGTCGCCAATGATTCTGCCATATCCCAGTTCTCCATGTAAAGGTATACGCGTGCCAGCAGTGCCTTGCAGGCGTTTGCACTCACGTAATAATAATCGGCGGTCGTAGGATCGATTTCATTGTAAATTGCCAATGCATTGTTTAAATCCTCCACGACCCGACCGTATACGTCCTTTACGTTATCCCGCAGGATCGTTTCGTTGATATTCGGTGTAGCCAGCAATATCGGCACACCCAGATGGGATCCATCCGGAGTGTAGGTATAGTGTTGCCCGTAACACAGACACAAGTCGAGGAGTGACAATGCTCTGAAGTACAAAGCCTCGGCTTCGTATTTGCGCAGTTCGTCCCTGTTTTGCGGATACTTTTCCTTGGCAGCGGGCAAATACTCGAGCACGTTGTTCGCATTGGTCAGTACCGTAAGTCCGGAACGCCAGATGTATCGCGGATATCCCGTATTGTCGGTGGGTTCCGATGTGAAATTGTAGAGATTGCTCAGCGAATACTCCGTCGAAGTCACCGGCATAGAAACCATGTCGCCCGATACGTCTGCATAACGTATGAAATACTGGTCGTAAAATTTGTATGCAGTACTGTAGATTCCTGTTGCGGCGGTTCTGATCCCGTCGATATCGGAGAGATAGTTTGCAATGTCGCTTTTACCGAGTTGCTTCACCTCGAGAAATTTGGAGCAACTCTGGAGGGTTGCCATACCCAATATGATGATGAAAAATAAATTTTTTCTCATGGTCGTAACCTTTAATTTTAGAATGACATTCCGACACTGGCCGATATGGTTCGGGTAACGGGATAGGGATTCATCAGTGTTTTGTAACTGTTGCGTCCGCGTCGTTGACCCGGAGTCCACAGATATACGTTATCTCCGATAAGCGATATGTCGCAACTCTTGAAACCCACTTTCTGGCAGATTTTCTCCGACAACGAGTAGGTCAAAGCGATGTTCCTGATATTGACATTGGTTTTCCTGCGCAGGAAGCGGGTGGAGTTCATGTATGACTGCGAAGTGTTGCCCGAAACGACTTTCGGGTTTACTGCAAGGTCACCCGGTTGTTTCCAGTAATCTCCGGCTTCGATCCAGGTATTTTGTTCGAGGATACTTTTCCCGTCGTCCTGCAGCAAGGTCTCCATGGAAGTGAGTGCCCATCCCCCGATGTCGTAGGTTAACAGGATGCTGAGCGAAAAGTTTTTCCATTGGAAGTTGTTGGTCATACCTCCCGATACGGTAGGTACGCTGCTCTTGCCGGGTACGCGATTGGCATAGTTGAATGTTTTGGTGATGTTGCCGTCGAGGTCGTACCACATCGGGCTTCCGTCACGAGGATCGACACCTGCCCATTCTACAAGATAGAATGCGTTCGAATCATATCCTTCCATCCATACCGTATCGAAAAATCCGGTGGACATGTTGTTGTAGAGTTTGAGAATCCGGTTCTTGTTATACGAACCGTTGAGTCGTGTTGTCCACAAGAAGTCGGGCGTGACGATATTGCGTGTGTTTATTGACAGTTCGATCCCCTTGTTCATCATTTCACCCACGTTACGCATGATTTTGGCGTCGGTAATGGCCATCGAAGCGTAGCCGCTGTAAAGCATATCCACCGTATGACGCCAATATACCTGCAGGGAGAGATCGATCCGATTCAAAAGCGATATGTCGAAAATCAGGTTGGTCGTATAGACCCGCTCCCAACTCAAACCCGGATTCGGTGCGGTCCCTTGTGTCGCACCCATCTGGCCGTTGTAGAAATCCGAATCCGTATAGGTGTAAGTCCCTCCGATATTGGAGTTGTCTATGCGGGAATTCCCGTTTACTCCGTATGTCGCCCGGAAATTGAGTGCGTTGATGACATTGCTCTGGAAGAACTTCTCCTTGTGGATGTTCCACACTCCGCCGATTGACCAGAAGTTTCCCCACCGGGCATACTTCCCGAAACTCGAGTTCCCATCCCGTCGGGCATTGAGGGTGATGTTGTAACGGTCGTCATAGGTATATTTTATTTCACCCAGATAGGAGAGTGTACGTTTGCGAGAGTAGCTGCTGTACCCACTCCGGCTGTCGCTTGTGGCATAGCCTATCTCTTTGATGTCATCATTGATAAACGTGGAACCTGTCGCATATAACGTATGGTAGTCCGAACTGCTCAATTCAAGACCGGCAACAGCATTCACCCAGTGTTTGCCGAAGGTCCGGTTGAAATTGATGCGGTTGATGTTTGTCCACATCAGCGAAAGGGCTGTCGCACGACGGGAATATCCCAGTTTTTCCTGACCGTCCATACCGCTGAGTGTGTTGCGGGAGTCGTATATGTCTTCGAATCGCCCCTGATAATCGGTGCCTATCTGGGTGGTGGCGCTCAATCCTTTGATGGGAGTCCATGTAATCATGGCATTTGCTGTCCCCATGTAGGCACGTTGGCGATTGTCGCTCAATTCACGTTCGGGTACCGAATTGTCGAAAAATTTGATTTGTTCCAGCAAGTACGTAGTTGTCGATCTGTTGTAATAGTTATACAGGCGGTATGTGCCGTCGTTGTTGTAGGGAGAGAAGATCGGAAGTGTCTGGTATACTTCGTGGCTCAATGCGAACAAATGGTCGGTAATGAATTCTCCGGAAAGGTCAAAACGGGCCGTGATCCATTTGTTCAGTTCGAATGTCGTGTTCGAGCGGGCCGTAAGACGTTCCGACGTGTTGCCTTTTTTGACGGAATTTTCACGATAGTAGCTCCCTGAAAAATAGTTGCGCAACCTTTTGCTTCCTCCGGTTGCAGAAAAGTTCAGTTGGTAGTTTTGCCCTATATCGTAATATACGTCACCCCAGTCCGTATCGGTCGTGGAGTAGGAGTTGTTTTCGTTGTCCTGAAAGGGGAAATAGTTGAGGGAATAGCCTGCATTGACCCATGCTGTCTTGGCGTATTCCATGTATTGGGCCGCATTCATCATCTTGATACGGGTGCTTTCGTCGATGGTTGAGACTCCGTATTTCGCTCTGATGTTGAATGTGGTTTTTCCTTCCTGACCTTTTTTGGTGGTGATCAAAATAACACCGTTGGCACCGTTAGCGCCAAACAGAGCTGTCGTCGAAGCGTCTTTCAGAACGGTCATCGATTCGATATCGTCCGGGTTAAGGCCCGCCAAGGGACTTACCGAATAATTCATCCCTGAAACCGAGTTCGTCCGTCCTCCAGTGTAGATTGGGATACCGTCGATGATCCACAACGGTTCATTCGAAGCGCTCAACGAACCTTCACCGCGGATACGGATATTGTAACGCGGGCGGGGCGATCCGGGGGCATCGGTCGATTCTGAAACGGCCAATCCTGGAACTTGTCCCGTGAGCAGGTTGTCGATTCGTGTGGCGGGCAGCATTTCTATATCCTTTGCTGTCACCTCAAATGCACTGCCTGCAAGGTCGGAACGTTTCTGAATGACCCCATAACCGGTAACGATCACCTCTTCGATCTCATTGGAGGTAATCATCCGTACACGTACTGTTTTTTGGGTAGTGACAACCACCTCCTGACGCTCCATCCCTACATAGGAGAAAACAAGCGTTGCACGTTGCAGCCGGTTTGGAATTTGGATTGAGAAAGCTCCTTTTTCGTCGGTTATTACCCCTGTATTGGATTCCTGAATCACGATAGCAACCCCCACCAAAGGCGAGTTGTGTTCATCAATGACGGTCCCGGTAACGGTTCGATATCCTGTCGGTGTAGCCGGTTTATCCTTTTGGGATGTGGTGTCACTTGTGTGAAAGTTGAATTCCCCCCCCCTTACTTCGGAAAAACCTGCCGACAACAATAGGATTGATAAGGCGAAAGCGGAAAAATGCTTCATGTCGTGTTGGTTTTGGTTTTTAAACAATAACAACTGCCGGAACGGGATAGAACATGTCCGGCAAACAGCCTATCCTCTTTCTCTCTTGCAGTTATCCACACAAAGATATGTTTTTTTTTCAAAAAACATTATTCTGGAGATTGTTTTCCGATCTTTTTGTTTAAAATTTTTGTGTTTTTCGGGGTGAATGTTGTAAAACATACAAAGTGAGGATGAAAGTCCCCGATGGGATAACATAAAGAAAAAGTTCGGAATATTTGGAACACGTGTAACACTCCCGTAGTGGTATTGTATTATTATAAGGTATTCAATCGGGATAATGTGTCGCGGTCCGTATCGTCAGTATGGATGAAACGGCATCAAACTTTGCCTCTTTTTTCTTCTTCTTGTCTGCATCTGTTGAAACAGTGTCTGCAAAGAGGTTCATAGGAGGCACGTTCGCCCAACATGACCAATTTGTCATCAGATGACAGGCGATGTGAATGGTGGGCAAGGTCACCGCAACGCACACAGATGGCGTGGACCTTGGTGACATATTCCGCTTCGGCCATCAGATCGGGCATCGGTCCGAACGGTTTTCCCGTAAAATCCATATCGAGTCCGGCCACGATGACCCGCACGCCGCGATTGGCCATTTCTCGGCACACCTCGACGACCGATTCATCGAAAAACTGTGCTTCATCGATGCCGATTACGTCCACATCCGTAGCCAACAACATGATGTTGCGGGCCGATTCGACCGGAGTACAGCGAATGGCATTCGCATCGTGTGATACCACATCTTCTGCAGAATATCTGATATCCAGTTGGGGTTTGAATATTTCAACGCGCTGATTGGCGAATTTGGCTCTTTTGAGACGTCTGATAAGTTCTTCCGTCTTGCCGGAAAACATCGAACCGCAGATAACTTCGATCCATCCGGATTTGTTGGCACTTTCTAAAAACATGACTATAGGTATGATTTCTTAGAACAAATGTACTCTATTTTCCGTAAAATAAAAAGATTTTCGCTAAAACGGAAACGGAATGAAACGGAATAAAATGAAAGAAAAACGAAAGAATCGCTGCTCCGACGGAACATTCTTCGGGAGATTTTTAGTACTTTTGCACGCGTTTCGGATCGGAGGAAGACTGGTGTCAAACTGATATGAGAGGCTGATATTGAATTATGGGAGAGGAACTCTGACAGTGGACATGAGGTTCTGAAGCGTGAATCTGGTAACCCCGGAGGAGGAAGAGAGTTTCGGAGATTTTACGGCGAATCCGAGCATAAGCCTCTTCGGGGGTCTGGTTATTAGGTAAAATGGGAAATAATAATAAAGTATGTCACAGAAAACAAACACGGAAGCCCTTGGTACCGAATCGATCGGACGGTTGTTGAGCCGATTCGCGTTGCCGGCGATTATCGCCATGACATCGTCGTCGTTGTATAACATCATCGACAGTATCTTTATCGGTCATGGCGTAGGGGCATTGGCTATTTCTGGATTGGCATTGACCATGCCGTTGATGAATCTGTCAGCCGCATTCGGTTCTATGGTAGGCGTTGGAGCAGCGTCACTTACCTCCATTCGCCTGGGGCAGGGAAATAAGGAACGTACTTTCCTTATCTTGAGTAATGCTGTAATGTTGAACATTACGATCGGTGTAATTTTTACTGTGCTGGGACTGGTTTTCCTTGACCCGATTCTCTATTTCTTCGGGGCAAGCGAACAGACGATACCTTATGCCCGGTCATTCATGCGGATTATTTTGTCGGGGAATCTTATTACCCATGTATATCTCGGTTTGAACGAAATCCTGCGTGTTTCGGGATACCCGAAAAAAGCGATGGGGATCATGTTGACTGCAGTGGCGGTTAATTGTACGCTCAATCCGCTCTTTATTTTCGTGTTCAAGTGGGGTATTGCCGGTTCGGCTACAGCTACGGTTATCGCCCAGAGTGTGGCCCTGATGCTCGAACTTTTGCATTTCTGCAATAAAAAGAGTTTTATCCATTTCCGTCTCGGCACTTTCCGTTTTGTCGGGATGATCGTACGGAAAGTCCTTTCGATCGGACTGGCTCCTTTCCTGTTACAACTTTGTGCAAGCGTGGTGGTGGTTTTTATCAACAAGGCCCTTAAGCATAACGGAGGCGATATATATATAGGGGCATACGGCATCGTCAACCGTGTTTTGCTGCTTTTTACGATGATTGTGGCGGGTTTGAATCAGGGTATGCAACCGATTGTGGGGTATAATTTCGGTGCCCGGCAATTCGACAGGGTGTTGAAAGCCTTGCGCCTGACTATCGTGTTGGGAATGTGCGTAACCACTACCGGATTTCTGGTGGGCCATTTCTTACCCGAGCTGGTGGCTAAACTCTTTACGGATGATGAAACGTTGATAGCGGTGGCAGCGCAGGGCCTTCGTATTACGGTGATGGTTTTCCCTCTCGTGGGTTTCCAGATCGTGTCGGCGAACTTCTTCCAATATATCGGAAAACCCCAGAAAGCCATTTCGCTTTCGATGACAAGACAATTGCTGTTTTTGGTCCCCCTGCTCGCCATTCTTCCCAATCGTTATGGAAGCGAGGGCGTTTGGATGTCCATGCCGGTTGCGGATTTCCTGTCAACGTTGTTGACTGGGGTATTGCTTTTCTTCCAGGTGCGGATGATGATTTATCATCCGGATCGGGTGAAAATCATTTGACTTCTCGACGCGCAGACAACATTTTATATTTTCTCCTTCCCGTAAGAATCGGAGAACGGGGAGGGGACGGAGTCTTGTTTCGAGTGGCGGGCAGATGGGTTTCAGGCCTGCAAATTTATCGAACAGGTTTGGTCTCTTCCTTGCCGCTTCTGGGATGGGGAGTTTCTCGTTGTGGGGTATCCGGTTTTTTGTCACGATGTTGTGGGGTTGCTGTGGCGTGTTCCGTTCGGAGGGAGTTTCCGAAATACGTATGGCAATCCCTCGTAAGGGGGCGTGACGGAGAAAAAATGAAAAATGGAGGGCCGGTTATTCGGTTACGATATACCTTTTTGCGAGGTCTATGAATGTACTTGTCTGGTCTTGAACCCAATGATGTTCAAGACCCAACTCTTCGGCCATGAGCGCAGCGACTTTGGAGGCAACCTTCATCGCTTCTCTTGCATCGACGAAAAGCAGTCTGACACGTCGTGCCAGTACGTCTTCCACACTGAGAGCCATCTCTTCGCGGACAGCCCATACCACTTCGGCCGCCGTGTAATCATAACGATCCGAAAGTTTTTCTCCCAACATGGGGTTTGCGGTGATCAGTGCTTCTATTTTATCGCGATCGCTCCCATAGACATAAAGATGGTCTCCGAGATCGGGGTTTTTGCGATATCCGTGGATATGGAGTGTTTTGGTGACACATTTACGCTTTGGCGTAAGACCCAACTCGATTGCTTTGTTCAATGTATCTTCGGCCATCCTTCGGTATGAGGTCCATTTCCCTCCGGTAATCGTGATCATTTTATTGGCCGAAACGATAATCTTGTGGCTTCTCGAGATCTCTTTGGTGCTTTTCCCCTCCTTTTTGGGTGCGGCGAGCGGTCGTTGTCCTGCGAATACGGATTCGATATCGGCATACGTGGGAGCCGGGTTCATATAAAGAGCGGCGGTGCCGAGGATAAAGTCAATCTCTTCTCGCAAGGGGAGAGGTTCGGCCTCTGGGGTTTCCCGGACGATGTCAGTCGTTCCTACCACCACTTTCCCGTGCCAGGGTACGGCGAAAAGTACTCGACCGTCGCTTGTTTTGGGAACCATGATGGCATAGTCGCTTTTGAGAAATTTTTGGTCGAGAACGATGTGGACTCCTTGACTCGGCGTAATCATTTTTCGATGCTCCGGAACGTCCATCGCCATAATGTCATCTACGAAAATGCCGGCGGCGTTAATGACGCAACGAGCTTTTACCGTGTACTCTTTGCCGGTTGTGATGTCCTTTGTTTTCACTC
>CASDWR010000074.1 GCA_949284665.1 uncultured Rikenellaceae bacterium
CGCCCGAAAACCGGGAAAACGCCGAACAACATGACGCTTAAAGAAGAGATTGAACGTCGCCGTACTTTCGCCATCATCAGCCATCCCGATGCGGGAAAAACCACGCTGACCGAAAAACTATTGCTTTTCGGCGGAGCCATCCATGTGGCCGGGGCGGTCAAAAGCAACAAAATAAAAAAAAGTGCCACCTCGGACTTCATGGAAATCGAGCGACAACGTGGAATTTCGGTCGCCACTTCCGTAATGGAATTCGAATACGAAGGGATCAAAATCAACATTCTCGATACACCCGGGCACGAAGACTTCGCCGAAGACACCTATCGTACCCTGACCGCCGTCGACAGCGTAATCATCGTCATTGATGGGGCGAAAGGAGTAGAAACCCAAACCCGGAAACTGATGAATGTATGCCGTATGCGTTCCACGCCCGTCATGGTTTTCGTCAACAAACTCGACCGCCCCTGCAAGGACCCTTTCGATCTGCTGGACGAAATCGAATCGGAACTCGACATCGCCGTCCGCCCGCTGGCATTCCCTGTCAGCAGCGGTTCGTCGTTCAAGGGTGTTTACAATATCTATGAGGATAGCTTTTCGCTGTTCACTTCGAACGACCGACAAATCGCTTCGGATACTGTCGAGATGAAACTCGGCGATCCCAGGCTCGACGCTTGTATTGCCCCTTATGGCAAACAATTGAAAGAAAACCTAACCCTCGTGGAGGGAGTATACGCACCTTTCGACCGTCAGGAATACCTCAAGGGGAAGCTTGCCCCCGTATTCTTTGGGAGTGCCGTCAACAACTTCGGGGTAAAAGAGTTGCTCGAATGTTTTATCCGGATTGCCCCGTCGCCGCGCCCTTTGCAAACCGAAACACGGACTGTCGAACCGACAGAAGAAAAAATGACAGGGTTCGTTTTCAAAATCCACGCTAATATGGACCCTAATCACCGCGATCGTCTGGCATTCCTGAAAATCTGTTCCGGCACATTCGAACGAAACAAGAACTACCTACATGTACGCAGTGGCAAAAGCATGAAATTCTCTTCGCCGAACGCGTTCATGGCAGAAAAAAAATCGGTTGTGGATATCGCATATCCGGGCGATATCGTGGGATTACACGACACAGGAACATTCAAGATAGGAGATACCTTTACCGAAGGTGAAAAACTGAAATTCACAGGAATCCCCTCTTTCGCACCGGAACTGTTCCGTTATATCGAGAACGGAGACCCGCAAAAATTCAAACAACTGGCCAAGGGTATCGACCAGCTCATGGATGAAGGGGTAGCACAACTATTCACCAGCACATTCAACGGACGGAAGATTGTTGGAACAGTCGGAGCTCTCCAGTTCGAAGTGATTCAATACAGACTGGAACACGAATACAACGCAATATGCCGCTACGAACCGATTCAGATATACAAAGCCTGCTGGATCGAATCGGACAACGCCGAACAACTTGCCGATTTCAAAAAACGCAAGCATACGAACATGGCTACAGACAAACACGGACGTGATGTTTTTCTGGCGGATACGAGTTATGCCTTACAACTGGCCATCGAGAAGTTTCCGGACATCCGTTTCCGATTCACATCCGAATTTTAAATCGACACGTTGACCGATCCCATATTCGATCCCACTTTCGGTTCAGGAATTCCTTGTCCCGAGCGGGACAGGTATGGAGGGGAAAGGGCGGACAGAAAATCTCTCCCTGCCAAGGCATAGCGCCTTGAAGAAGAAAAGCGTATGAAGGGAACCCGGGTTCCAGATTATGCAGGCATGGCAATACCCTCTTCGACAGGTTCCACGAAAGTACGGGAAATCAGCCGGGAAGAGACTCGGGCAATAGCCCAGGGAGTATAAATGCCAAGAGTCACCAACACGAGCAACATCTGTCCGAGCATGAACCCGTAATCAGACCATGTATCGAGTGTAAAACCGAATCGTTTTTCAACCTGATCATGGCCAATTACCGTCCGATTGACAAAATAGCGATAGGCTCTCAACTGCATCATCGGCAAATAGAACCCAAACGTCAGGACACACAGGATACATTGTCCCAACAAGAATGCAATACCGCCAACAACCGGAGCCTTTAAGACGATTCGTCGATCGTTCCAGGAGAAGTCTATCGTCCACCGGACTGCCATAAACATCATGGCGACACATCCGACAACAACCAGTATGGTTATCAGACTCGACCAAAAGAGCAGCATGGATGTGGTCCCATGAGGCATAAACAACGCCGACAGCGGGAAATAGGGCATCGAAAGAACCAAAATTCCTACCGGTAGGATCACCAGCAGCGTTATCAGGCCGAAAAGGGCCATTCCTCGTCCGCCGAAATCGAAATAATTGTATTTGTAGAGTGTATTGCGGGCAAAATATCGGAGCATGGCTGCATAAAACCACGGCCAATAAATGCCGAAAGTAATCAAAGACAAAAGAATACCTTTGATAACCAGAAAAGAAAAATCGCGCAGTCGATAATCGGTCTCGAATCGCTCTTCTCCGCAACTCAGCGAGTCGACCATACGGCGCAATATGAAAAAGATTGACAGACAAGAGACTATTCCGTAAATCCCCGATACGGCCAAATCAATTCCCCATGAAGTGAACAAGCGGCCATTCACCTCAATTTCACCGGCTTGTTCCTGCCCGAACCACCATGCCGACAGGAAATCATATCCGACATATAACCAACCCGTAAGGACGCATATTATTACTGCCGGAAACAACTCTTTCCCTTTCACTTGCAGAGCAAAGTAATCTCTCATGACCGTACTTTATTGGATTAATCAGGTGCAAGTTAATAATTTTCTTAGTAAATTTGCGGTCATATCAGAAAAAAGAATTTTCCGGAAAAAAAGATGAACATGGGAGAACTCAGCGAACAGGAACAATTACGCAGAAACTCGCTGACAGCACTGCGCGAATTGGGTATTGACCCTTATCCAGCTGCAAAATATGAAGTTACAGCCACAGCGGCTCAGATTGCAGCGGAATACGATGCTGAAAAGGGGAACTTCAAGGGAATCACCGTAGCCGGTCGCATGATGAACCGGAGGATCATGGGGAATGCCTCATTCTTCGAACTTCAGGACCATACGGGACGTATTCAGGTCTACATCCGCCGCGACGATATTTGTCCTGAAGGCGATCCGACCCTTTACAACACCGTATTTAAAAAACTGCTCGATACGGGAGACTTTGTCGGTGTGAAAGGCGACGTATTCATTACCCGCACGGGTGAACTCTCGGTCCACTGCCATGAACTCACCCTGCTGAGCAAATCGTTGAAACCCCTCCCGATTGTCAAAGAGAAAGACGGTACGGTCTACGACGCCTTTACCGATCCGGAAATCCGATATCGCCAACGCTATGTAGATCTGATCGTCAACCCTCAGGTACGCGACGTATTTGTCAAACGGGCGAAAATTATCGCCACGATGCGCGATTTTTTCAACTCAAAAGGCTATCTTGAGGTGGAAACCCCCATCCTCCAACCCATACCTGGTGGTGCGGCAGCACGTCCCTTTATCACCCACCACAATACGCTGAATATTCCGCTCTATCTCCGGATAGCCAATGAATTGTATCTTAAACGACTGATTGTGGGTGGTTTTGATGGGGTATATGAATTCGCCAAGGATTTCCGAAATGAAGGAATGGACCGGACGCATAACCCAGAATTTACGGTCATGGAAATATACATCGCCTACAAGGATTACCTTTGGATGATGGAATTCGTGGAGGAAATGCTCGAACGTGTAGCCGTTGCCGTAAACGGCTCCACAGAAGTAACCATCGGCGGTAAAGCCATCAGTTTCAAACGTCCTTTCAGACGTCTCTCAATGACGGAAGCCATTCTGAAAAAAACCGGATTCGATATTACCGGAAAAACAGAAGAGGAACTCCGTATTGCCTGCAACGATCTGAAGGTTGAGACCGATCCCACCATGGGTAAGGGCAAGTTGGTCGATGCCATCTTCGGAGCCTATTGCGAAGAGGAATTGATACAACCCACGTTCATTACCGATTACCCGATCGAGATGTCGCCTTTGTGCAAACGCCATCGTAACAACCCTGAACTGACCGAACGGTTCGAACTTTTCGTAAACGGGAAGGAATTGTGCAATGCCTATTCCGAATTGAACGATCCGATCGACCAACTGGAACGTTTTCAGGAGCAACTGAAACTGAGCGAGAAAGGAGACGACGAGGCGATGTTCATCGATATGGATTTCGTACGTGCGCTGGAATACGGTATGCCTACTTGTTCGGGAATGGGTATGGGTATCGACCGTCTGACCATGTTCATGACCGACCAACCATCCATTCAGGATGTATTGTTCTTCCCGCAAATGCGGCCCGAAAAGGGAGTCGTAAAAGACGCAGACGACAAATATCTGGCCAAAGGCATTCCCGAAGAGTGGATCCCCGTACTTCAAAAAATGGGTTTTACCCGTGTCGACAACCTGCAAAAGCTTTCGGCCGGAAAATTGTTCAATGACTTGTGCGGATTCAATAAAAAGAACAAACTCGGCCTGAAAAATCCGACGATCGACGAAATTAAGGGCTGGATAGAATAACTCATGGGATTTGAAGCACTCGGGAAAGGAAGAATTTATATCAAGGGATTGATCTATCTGGCATGTGCAGTTATCGTGATCGGAATTGTCTCCGGAGTACCCTTGGGACGACTCTTCATCATACTGACAGGAGAGTTGTTGGTTATTCTGCTTATTGCTTTGACGATACTGGCTTACCGACGCAAAAAATCCCCTTCCCCCAAAGCCGAAAAGACAAAAGCAGGCAATGAACATTACAATGATACCGATTCAAAACAAAATAGAGAGATGAGAAAAAAAATCGTGGCGGGAAACTGGAAAATGAATACCCTTCCCGCAGAAGGTGTCATGCTGGCCAAAGC
>CASDWR010000075.1 GCA_949284665.1 uncultured Rikenellaceae bacterium
ACCTGCCCACACGGAGGGTTCATCCACTCCGACATGGAGGTTCTCAATTCGGACAAGCCTGCCGCAATACGCCCGATCGAACGAAGCAATGGTCATTGTTGCCGCAGACAACTTCGATTCCGATTCGACCGCCACATACGAACCGAGTATCTCCGTCGATTCGAATTCCTCAACCTTATAATCACTCCACGGGTTTATTTACAAACCCATTTGAATAACACCATAGTAACAACCAAGTGCCAGCCCGACTGCATGAATCGTCACCCGATGACCTTTTGGATAGAAACGATACACGTCGTAAAACCCGGCGCACACTTCCACCGCTCCCGATTCATCCTCCACCACAAAACTGCGGTAGAAATTTCCCGATTCGTCATTTGCCGAGATCATTCCCGACAGGACCAGATCATCCGTTATGACCGTACGATCACCATAATACCGTTCCATCAGCATAGAGAGAGAAGCGTTGCTCTCCGCAGTCGACCTTTCCTCCGTATCGGGGAGATCCTCGAATCGATCATACCCGCATCCATCGCAGAATATCAGGAGTAAAATTGCAATCGCATATTTCGTTTTCGTCATCATATCAGAAACGATAAAACAGGTTCAACGACATGTTGCGCGGATAGGCATATCCCAGACGGGAGTCGGCCGGGACACAGCCGCTATCCTTGAGGTAAATACGCATTTGTTCGTAACCGCCGTATATCATGTCGTCCCGATTCAGCAGGTTGTTGACAGCCACTCCGGCAAACAGATCGTATCCGAAAATTCGAAATCGTTTCGTAACATAGAGATTTACGATCACCGCATCGGGCAATCGTTCCTGATGCCGAAACGCTGCGAGCATTTCAGGAGATCCGGCCAACACCGCGGTCCGGGTACTACGCCGTAAAGGGTTCATTGTCACATGGCGTTGCGAAGCCCACAGACATTGGAAATCGAAACCCCATCCCGAGGCAGACATGTAATCGGCCTCGACACCTGCAAACAACTGCGGCGAAGGTGACGATACCAGCCCCCGAAGAGTGCTCGTTCCGTTTGCCAACAACACCTTTTTCCCGGATTCGGAGTAGATCGTCATCTGCGGATCGGACAAATACCGATATCTGTTCCATGCGAACAATGTAGAAAGATTCAGACGAGGCGAAAGACGCAGGCGAACCTCCATCTCGACTCCTGCATGCAAATCGCTTATCCCGGTCAACGCTGCCGTTGCATAACAACCGTACAAATCATCATAATAGCGATAGAGTTCCGTCCCTCGGGCGTAATGGTTGCAATAACCCGTCAACCCGACCTCGACACCGGAGAGCAATCCCCGAAAAGCGACTTCGCCCCCGACGACCGACTGTTGTCGAACACCGTCGATCGTATGATTGGCATAAAGGGGTGCGATGAAAACATCCCCGTAAAGCGGTTCGACCGTCATTGCGAACAATGACGCCGACATCGTAAGACGATTCGAAAAAAGATAGTGCGCTCCGATATTAAAACGATAATTCGTAAAGGGAAAACGCTCGGACGGGCCATACGAAGCCTTCCCCGGATCGGTCCCCTTCTCATAATTTCCGAAACGACAAAGCGACGACTCCCTTAACTCGGCTGCACATACAGCGCCGAAAGGACCATCAAGCCACACCGCCGACCCATAAATGCCGAACGAAAATGAACGAATATCGAAGTCGTATCCAAATCGATCCTCTTCTCCCGCCTGCCTGTACGAATGACGGATGTCGCTTCTGTCATCCTCGCCGTCCATCGCATAGGGATCAATATCGACAACGCATTCGGCTCCCAACAAGTCTTTGACTCGTTTGAAAAGATTACTCTGGTCCAAATATAGCTTCATGCCATACTCGAGCGTTACATTCCGGTTTGTTTCGGTTACACACGACAAAGCGGCTCGCAAACCTCGAACGCACTCAACACGTTCATCTGCCACATATGCCGCCTTCCCGTCCGAAGCAAAACGATTCGCTCTCCACATCCGCCCCCAATCAATCTGGCTGCAATTCTCACCCTCAGACCGCCACAATGCACGTATTGCATCGGCCTTGTCCGGATCGGAGAAATAACTCGGCAAAGAACGATAGTAATCGGGCATCGGGTTCGGGGCATCGTACCAGGTCATTCCACTCGTACTTTTCTCTCCACCATACCCGACAACGGAAAACGTACTACGGCTCTTGTCTGAAACCGAAAAATCGCATACGATGGCAGCAAGAGGCATAAAATCACGACGTACCCGTGCGTTACGGACTTTACCGCCGTAAAACCCCCATGCTGGGTTGTAGAGATGGTCGCCGGCCAAATCGTATGCTTCACGCGTCGTCCAACTGCGTAATCCGACCAATGAGGGAGCTGCCGCAACAAAAAAGGACAACCGACAATCGCTTGTCGCCGATACCGATGCTCCGGCAGAACACATGACCGCATCAGTAAACACGCCCGATACAAAGGCATCGCGTCCCCAGCGCCGTGTAACGGTGGCAAACCACGCCCCTTTCTCCCCCATGTATCCGCTTCCACCGACCGAAATTCCAAACCGATAACGTGCCTGCGCATAACCGACACGCAACAGATGCCCCGGATAACGGGACGACGCCCGGATATCGTAATGTTCGGCCAGTGCGCCTGCAAAAGGTTCCTTGGCAACAGACATTCGGGTCGGGACATCGCTACGGGGAACCGACGATGCCCACAAGGAAGACAAAAGAGCATAATCGGGATAACCGTTCAATGCCCGAGGCAATTCGGTATTACACAAATAATTTTCAGAAAAACGATACGGAATGCCCCTGTATCGATAAGTCACGAAACGAAGGCCATAGCGACGAATTGTTTCCGCCAAAGAGAGTTCCCCTCCCCCAAGCGGCACATAGAAAAGCGACGTATCGGTGACTATCTCGAGAAATTCATCGTCCGACGGATTCGCCCGATAAAATTCATCGCTCAACGGTTGTCCGCAAACAACCGTAAAACATAGGGTCAACAGAAACGTACAACATAATCTCTTCACAATATCGGGGGCAATTATGAACATTACGAAGATAACGATTATTTTCTACAAACCACCTTGTTATCCCTAAAAAAGGATGCTTTTTATCACTTACCCGCTCCCTATTCCGACCCCATGACTCCATTATGGCCGCATTGGCTCCCGTATTTTGAAACAGCACCATACAAGGCAAAAAAGCGAAACGGGACAAAACTCTCATAGAGTTTGCACCGTTTCGCGTCCAAATATCTCTCGTACGATAAGGCTACTTACTCAAACCTGGATTCTAGTCCTCCGGGTCATCCATCGCCACCGGTTAGGATTCGCCGTCATCTGGCGACTCATCTTCATCTGCGTTTACCTTGTTGCTGGCGCTGCATCTGCTGTTGCTGGCGCATCAACTCTTCGTAACGCGCCTGCCATTTACTTTTTTTCACGGGTTTTTTGGCGTTGCTCTTCAACTTTGCCAAAAGTTTTTCCTCATTGACCAAATAGCGGAATCCTGTCATCTGGCCGATCGTAAAGAGATTGGAGAGCAAGTAGTAATAACACAGACCGCTCGCATAGCTATTGAACCAGAACAACAACATGATCGGCATCAGATAGAGCGTCATAAATTTCATACCCGCCATTTGCGGACCGGCAGCAGCCGTCTGGGCATAACTGATCTTCGAGTATACAAACATCGCCGCAGCCATCAACAAAGCGAACAAACTTACGTGATCGCCGTACCAAGGAATATTGAAAGGCAGATTGAGGACACTGTCATACGACGACAAATCCTCCGCCCACAGGAAACTCTGACCGCGCAACTCGATCGATGCAGGGAAGAAACGAAACAAGGCAATCAAAACCGGAAACTGAATCAGCATCGGCAAACACCCACCCATCGGGTTCACCCCACATTTCTTGTAGAGTTCCATCATGGCCTGCTGTTTCTTCATGGCATCCTCCGGTTTCGGATACTTGGCATTCAACTCGTCCACTTCGGGTTTGAGTACACGCATCTTCGCCGAAGACAGATAGGATTTATAGGTGAGCGGCAAAATCAAAAGTTTCACCAATACCGTAAGGATCAATATAATGAGTCCATAACTGGAAATATACTTACCCAAAAAGTCGAACACAGGGATTACCAGCCAAAGATTCACCCAACGGATCAATTTCCCGCCAAGCGGAACCAAGCGCTGCAACTCTTCTTCGCGATACTCCTTAAGCACGGAATATTTGTTCGGACCGAAATAGAAACGGAACGCATAATTCTGTCGATCCGGATAGAATGCCGACGACAATTTGGCATCGAAATTCTTGATCAGTCCGAAACCGGGTTCATACGTTTCGTACTTCAAGACGGCATTCTGGAAATCGTCCTGGGCAAGCAAAACGGACGAAAAAAACTGCTGCTTGAATGCAACCCAGTCCGTTTTTGTTTTTACATCCTCGCTTTTCGTACCGTCCGACATACCGAGTTGTTCGATTCCGGAATCCCCGGGATAATGGTAGGCGACGGTCGTGTACATGTTTTCGTTCTTAAACCCTTTCTCATTCTGAAGACTCGTATTCCGCCAGTCGATGGTGAAGTCGGAAAGATTCGACGTCCACTCCTCCATACCCACGAATCGAATGTCGAAATCGATCATGTAACTGTCGGGATGGATCGTATAGCGATACTCCACATAGGCTCCCTCGTCGATCGGCAGGCGGAGTGCAAGGGTTTTACTCTCCTCTCCCGTCCCCAATACGCCACCGGCCAAAGAATCGGCCACAAAATAATATTCCGCCGTATTTACCTGTGCATAGTTGTAATTCTTGCGCAAGAAAAAACAAACATCAAAAACGGATGATCCCTCCTTGAACATCATCAATGGCTCACCGTTATAACGTTTGTAGTCTTTCAACTCGACATTCGCAACTTTGGCACCGTGTGAAGAGACATACAGACGCAACAGATCGTTTTCGAGCGTATAGATCTGCTCCTGACCCTGTGAAGCATCGACCAACGATTGGCCAAACGTATTAACCCGCGCAGCATAGGCTGCAGCAGAATCAGCCTTCTGCGACAATTCAGCATCGGTCGCAGAGCGAACTTCCAATGAATCGACCGGTATGGCCGAAAGATATTTCTCCGGATGTTGTACCCGATCCAATGAATCGGCAATTTCCTGCTGACGAATGAATTTTTCCTGTTGCTTGGTATTGTACCATGTATATCCGAAAAGAATTACACCGATAATAAGAAGTCCTAACAGCGATTTTTTATCCATTTTATATCAAATCGTTACTTTTTATCCACACTGTTTTTATAAGCTACCGCCGCCCTGACGAATGCAACAAACAACGGATGAGGCCGACTTACCGTACTCTTATATTCCGGATGGAACTGTACCCCCACGAACCATGGATGGTTTTCCAGTTCGACCGCCTCGACAAGATTCGTATCCGGATTCACCCCTACGGGTTTCAAACCGGCCGAAACAAATTCGGTTACATAATCGTTATTAAACTCATAACGATGACGATGACGCTCATAAGTGATCTCCGTGCCGTAGGCTTCATACATTTTGCTCCCTTTCAATATATGGCACGGATAGGCTCCCAGACGCATCGTTCCACCCTTTTCGGTTACCCCTTTCTGCTCTTCCATCAGATCGATCACCGGATGGGCCGTCTTACGCATTTCCGTCGAATCGGCATCTTCGTACCCCAACACGTCGCGCGCAAACTCGATTACGCTACATTGCATCCCGAGACAAATTCCCAGAAAAGGAATCCCGTTTTCACGTGCAAACTTCACGGCTGCGATCTTTCCCTCGATACCACGGCTTCCGAAACCCGGGGCAACAAGAATACCGCTCTTGTCACCCAACAAGCCGGAAATACTCTGTTCGTTCACCTTCTCGGAATTGACATATGTCAGATTCACATGCACGTCATTGGCAGCACCGGCATGGATAAACGATTCGACGATCGACTTGTACGCATCGGGCAGTTCGGTATATTTGCCTACCAGCGCAATATTCACCGTACTCTTGTAATGCTTTACCTTATAAACGAACTCTTCCCACTTTTTCAGGTCGGGCTCCTTGTCTGCCGGCAAGTCGAGTTTTTCGAGCACCACTTTGTCCAGACCCTCTTCCCGCATCTTGAGCGGCACTTCGTAAATCGTGGACATGTCGATCGATTCGATGACCGCATGTGGGTCCACGTTACAGAAAAGGGCTACCTTGCGACGCAACTCCTGCGACAACTCCTTTTCCGTACGAAGCACCAGGACATCCGGTTGTAAACCGTTTTCGAGCATGGCTTTGACCGAATGCTGCGTAGGTTTGGTCTTCAATTCGCCCGATGCCGACATGTATGGGATAAGCGTCAGATGGAGAATCGCCGTATTCTTGTATCCGAGTTCATAACGCAACTGACGTACGGCCTCGATGTATGGAAGGGACTCGATATCGCCGACCGTCCCACCGATCTCCGTAATCACCACATCATAAATTTTCTGGTTACCGAGCAACTTGATGCGTCGCTTGATTTCGTCCGTAATATGCGGTATCACCTGAACCGTCTTACCCAGATAATCTCCCCGACGCTCCTTATTGATTACGCTCTGGTAAATCTTTCCAGTAGTCACGTTGTTGGCCTTGGAGGTAAGAATCGACGTGAATCGTTCATAATGTCCCAAATCAAGGTCCGTTTCGGCCCCATCCTCCGTCACGTAACACTCCCCGTGTTCATAAGGGTTCAGGGTCCCGGGATCCACATTGATATATGGGTCGAGTTTCTGTATCGTTACCGAATATCCCCGAGCCTGAAGCAATCGGGCAAGGGATGCGGAAATGATCCCCTTTCCCAGAGACGACGCCACGCCGCCCGTTACAAATACATATTTGGTTCTCCTGTTGGTATTGACTGCTGATGACATATTGATTTCCCTATCCTGATCCTGATTCTTTTATTTATTCCTGTTTGTCGATCAACCGAATCTTCTCGATCGCCTCATTCATCTCTGCACGACTCTTTTCGATTTTTAACTTCACATCGTTTATCATGGCTTCCGCATTCTTCGATCGCGAGAAGAACCCGATATTGTTCTCCAGCAGAGCAATCTCGCTTTCAAGTTGTTTCACCTTGTTGTAAAGACGATCGCGCTCCATTCTCAAACGTCGGTCGCCACTGTTCTTCAAATCGGAAACCTTATTGCGGTAGCGCTCCATGTAACGATCTTTCTCTCCGCTGCGCAACGTAGCGAACAGCGCATCCATCAATGCCTTGTAGCGTGCCTGTATTTCATCCTTGTGTTTCAGGGGGACAAAACCTATTTCACTCCATCGACGCTGGAACTCTTTGATCTTCTCGAAACCGCCTTCGGTAATGTCGCATGCCTCGATCTCGGCCAGCAAGGCAATCTTCTTCTCTAGATTCACTTCATGCTGAGCATCCACACCGGCAAAATGGTTGGCCTTACGCTCGAAAAAGTAATCGCATGCCGCACGGAACCGCTTCCATACCGCATCCGAATGACGACGCGGTACAGGCCCGATCTCTTTCCAACGTTTCTGCAAAGCAATCAATTCATCAGTGGTCTTCCTCCACTGCTCGCTTTCCTTAATCGCTTCTGCCTGTTCGCATATCTCGACCTTCAATTGCAGATTGTGCTCCATCTCGGTTTTCAACTGCTCGTAGAATTTACGTTTCAGTTCGAAAAACCGGTCACACGCATTGCGGAATCGCTCATAAATCTTCGCATTATCCTTTTTGGGGGCAAAGCCGATGGTTTTCCACACCTTTTGTATTTCAATCAACCGGTCGGATGCCTTATTCCACTCTTTACGCGAGGTAAGCAGCTCGGAGGCCAACTCTTCGGCCTTTACACACAGTTCGGTTTTCAGCTCAAGGTTGCGTTTCTGCTCACTCTTGATCTTTTCGAAATACTCCTGATGCTGTTTATTGATTCGGGAACTTGCTTCCTTGAAACGTTCCCATAATGTCTCTTTATACTCGTTGGCCACCGGGCCTGTTTCCCTCCATTGTTCATGCAAATCCTGCAATTTGCGGAATGCCGTCACTACCGAAGGTTCGAGTATCAAGGCTTCGGCCATCTCACAAAGCTGCACTTTCGTCTCGTAGTTATGTTTCAGGTCGAGATCGCGCAATTCCTTGTTTATCTTGATGTAATTGTAGAAATTCTCCACATGGAGATTGTAGGTCTCCCACAACTCTTTCACATTGGCCTGAGGAACCACTCCCGTCTCTTTCCATCGCTGCTGTAAGTCCCGGAACGCAGTAAAGGTATTGTTGAGAGTTTCATTGCTGTTAATCAGTTCCTTCAGGTCTTCGATAATCTTCAACTTGATCTTCAGATTATCCTCCTTCGTTCGTTCCAGATTGGCCATATATTCCTCACGGCGGCGGCGGTACTCGGCAAACAGCTCTTTGAGCTTCAACTCTTCCATATCCACCGGTGCCATAAACTCATCCGGATTCCCGCCTGCATCGATAAACTGGCGCCGCAACTGTTCGTATTCTGCACGATGCAGTTTGTAAAAAGCGACCTTGATCGCCTCGATTTCATAGCGCAGCATCTGGACGGGCTTGGTCTCAAGCAACGTGGCGAACAAATCCACCAGT
>CASDWR010000076.1 GCA_949284665.1 uncultured Rikenellaceae bacterium
CGAGGACTACCCGTTTCGTTTGCAGTCAACGAGGAAATCGTTACCTGAGTCCCTTCATACGTAGCCTGACACCAACTTTGAGCAGCAGATTCAACCGATACGCTAAAAGTGCTGACATTAGAAGTAATGGACACAAGGCCCACGCTGTTGGCAGCGCCTTTCAGGGTAACAGTTGCAGGCTCGACTGTCAATGTCGGTTCGATATCATCATTCTCTGCCTGGACTACGGTCAATTTCTTAACTGTAGTATTGTAAGACAAACCGGCATAAACATTAACCGTACCCGTACGGGGGTTCACGTCCTCATTGGCGGTCAGGGACGTTACCGTTACTACATTCCCGTTAAGTTCTGCTTTCAACCACGATTTGCAAGAGTAATCAACCTCTACCGAAAGGGATTCGCTGTCGCTTGTGAGCGTTGCAGTTGCCGTACTTCCGGCATCCTTGCCCAGATTTACGCTTTCGGGGGAGATGGTAAGAGACGCTTCTTCGAGTACTTCTCCCGCATCGCCAAAATCTTCACCCGAAGAGGTGCAAGCAATCATTCCAACCATAGACATGACTGCCATCAAATTCACAAAATAGTTTTTCATTACGATTAAAATTTAGGTTTATTTGTGTTTTATCGATATCTATTTCTCGTTGGATAGTTTTTCGGTAACGGTTACACCTTCCGTAATTCCGTTTTCGTTATAACTGTCCACCTGATAATAATATTTCACCCCTTTGATCAGAATATGCAGATTAAGGTGATCGATGTACCCACCTTTTACCTGAATTGTCTGATTCAGAAAATCGGGAGCGACACCGAACCGTACCAAATAGCCGTCGGCATCATTCACCTTTTCCCATTTGAGCGAAGCAAACCGCTCGTCGTCGGCATGACGGACCGCTTCCACCTTTTCTACTTTCGAAGGTGCCTCACCGTATCCGTGACCGAAAAGACGCAGATCACGGATGGCAAACTTCCCATGATCCATCGCATGATGATTTACGATTTTCACATAGGCTGCATCCACCGGTTCCTGAAGTTCGATATAATCATGGGGATTGACACGTTTGTTGTCTCGACGATCGACCAATTTCGTCCACTTTTCTCCATCCATCGAGGTATAGAGCACATAGGAGGTATAATCTTCTTCCGCCACGACACTCTCGTCAGGATCCTGTTCTCCGAAATTAATCTGTATGGCATGGATGCTCTTCGTCCCATCGAGGTCCATCATCAGCCATTCACCTGGATCGCCACTGAGGGCTGACCACCAGGTCCTTACATTTTCGTCAGCCGCAAGTTCAGTCGGGCAACCGCTCAATGCCGACGAAGCGATACACCTTTTACCGTAAGAGAGATTCCACCAACCGGCCAGATATCCATCCTTTTCCGCATCGAATTTTTTCTGTGGCAGGAGCATCGGATAATCACCAAGCAACGTATGGACCTTCATTCTCCCCTGCTCGTCAAATGTTACGGGGAAAAGACCCAAACGACGTTCGAATTCGTTCCGATTTCCGACCCACATGGTCGTGATCTGCCACCAGTTCCCGTATTTGTCCTTAAAGACGCTGCTATGGCCTGCGCCACCGATAAAACCACCGACTTTCAAGGATACGGGATTGTAGTCCTGTTCCACGAAACCTTCGTTCGGTTTATCACTAACCATCACCACATCGCAATACCAGATGCTGATCGTGCCGGGGGTAGCGAATTGCAAATAATAGCGGCCGTTGTTCTTGACGATCCACGAACCTTCCGGGCAGGGCAACCATTCGAAACGGCCTTTCCAGTCTCCTGCATCGATTTCATCGAATACCTCTCGGCGACCGAAATGGTAACCGCCCCGGCATTCGTTCACATCGGTAATGTAATCGAGTAACAGACGTTCCGAGCCGGGGATTTCGGTCATTGTCTCCGGGTCGAGTTCGAAACACTTGATCGACTGGTTGGTACCGAGGCCATGGAATACGAAGTAGCGGCCCTCGTCGATGAAAAGCGTCGGATCGGACAATCTGCGAATACGTCCGCACACTTCCCATTGTCCGCTTTCAGGATCGGACGAACGAATAATGTCCACCTCTTTCTGCGAACGGTTGCGATTGAGTTTTATGAAATAGATATAATTCTCATCGGCTGCCACGGCAGGTGCGACATAACTGCCGTCATTGAGTGCAGACTCATGAATCGACTCATCGAAATAGACATTTTTCCAGGTCATCAAGTCATCCGAAACACGATAACCGCCTATGTCGTGCGTAGCGAAAAGGTAATACTTGTCCTTAAACAGGACGATAACCGGGTCAGCAGATGTTCGGCCTTGAGGTTGATCGGCTTTGAATGTACCCCAACCGTAATCCAAATCCAACGGGTTGCAATAGGTCGTATACTCTTTTTTGGAGCAGTTTCGACCGCAACCCCATAAAATACCCAACAGGATAATGGCTGCTAATGGGAAAAATTTTTTCATTGTATCAACTGTTATTGTTTTTGCTTGTAATTTTATTATTTATGTTTCTGTGTCAGTCAACGGTAATTTCGTCTATCATAATTAATTTATGAGGTTCGGTTTTGGCCGATATTTTCAAATAACGGGCTTTGAAGCCTCCGGTTCGCACGGGAAAGTTTTCATAAGCCAGCGAGCGTTCATCCGGATCGATATGGTCATAAATCTTGACCAGAGAGTAAGTGTTCCCGTCGATCGACGAAGAGACCTCAAGCCGTTCCGGGAAAAGCATCTTTCGTTCTGTCATTTGCAGAAAGCCCAAATCTATCTGTTTCAAATCGCGAACCTTTTCCAAATCGATCACCACTTCCATCTTCTCCTCAAACCCTTGCCAATTCTCGTTGACCCGAAACTTGTCTCCGTATTTACCATCGGTCAGAGCCATCGCACCCCCGCTGCGATATTTTGTAAAACGGGGGGTAACATACTCCACCTGTTTACGATAGGCCTGATTCTGCGGAACGACCCATTGGATCGTAGGACTTTCCATCAACGTATCGCCGCGAAAAAGTGCGGCCATTACCTGGCATCGTTCTTTTATGCGGAAGGGGCCCATATAGAGCGGCGATTCGGCAGTCGGTACCGTTCCGTCCGTAGTATAACGGATCACCGGGTCAAGCTGTTCGGACTCAAGCGCAATCTTGGCTCCATTCGACAAATAGTTCACTTTGACATCAACGCGGAACGACGATCTCGAAAAATTGTATCCCAACCGTCCGTAGATCGACCTTATTTCGCGTTGTTTTTCAAGGAAATGTGTCCAACTGCGCGTTTCGGGTGCAGACCACATCGCCTCTGCCGTAGCTCCAAGCCGAGGCAGCAACATATATTCCAGGTGGTGGCTGTCAGGAATATACTCCGTCCATACGCAGGCCTGCGCGCCAAGAATCCGGTCAACCAGTTTTTTACTCATGTTTTGCGGAACAGGGTCGAACGAATAGGCGGTGCGCAAAGAGGTTACGAATGCCGAACGGTTCGAGGGTTCGAATTCAGGATTGGCCTGATAAAAATTCAGATAACACATCAACGAAGGTGTCATAATGACATCGTGGCCTTGTCGGGCAGCCTCACGTCCTCCTTCATATCCTCTCCAAGACATCACAACCGCACCATCGGCAAGTCCTCCCTGCAAAATTTCATCCCATCCGACAGCCACACGCCCTTTGGTTTGGAGATAACGGGTCACCCGACGGATAAAATACGACTGCAACTCCTCTTCATCGGCAAGTTTCTCCTCAGCCATACGTTGTTGACATGCGGGACACTTTTTCCATTGCGTTTTGGACACTTCATCTCCCCCGATATGGATATATTTGGAGGGGAAGAGATCCAAAACTTCATCCAATACGTTTTCGACAAACTCGAAAGTCTCTTCTTTGCCCGCACAAAGCACACTGTTTCCAATTGCGACACCACCGACAGGGACGGTCAGCCGTTTGCCTTCGCACGAGAATTCAGGATATGCGGAAAAGACGGCCACCGTATGTCCGGGCATGTCGATTTCGGGTACGACAGTGATTCCCAATCGATCGGCATAAGCCACAATCTGACGAATATCGTCCTGCGTATAATATCCTCCATAAGTTGCTTTTTCGCCCTCTTGTTGCGGGAGCCGTTTTTTCCAATGCTGGCCAAGACGGTCTGCACGCCATGCTGCCACCTCGGTCAACAAAGGATATTTTTTGATCTCAATCCGCCAACCGTGATTGTCCGTCAAATGCCAATGGAAGCGGTTGATTTTGTGGAGTGCAAGAATATCCAAAAAGCGCATGACATCTTCTTTCGGGAAAAAGTGGCGCGACACGTCGAGCATCGCCCCTCTCCAACCGAAACGGGGATAATCTTTTATCGTAACAGACTGAACACGATAAGGAGCCTCCTGTGGCATCAACTGCAAAAACGTTTCGGCAGCATACAACAGGCCCGAAGATGAATTGGCCCTCAACAAAACACCCTTCCGCGATACCTCAAGAAGATATCCCTCATCGGGAAGATTTAGCGTCGTATCGATAACCAATGCGATTCCTTTCGCGACATTTGGCAAATTGTGTCCGAGATGCAATCCGGTTAGCAGTTGCAACTGACGGTCAAAGAAATCGGCCACTGCCGCCGTTCCTTCCTGCGAGGCGTCGTACTCCAGTGATACGGCATGGGTCACTTCAAAACTGCGATGCCATCTGTGATGTTTTACTTCAACGGGTTCGGGTATGACGTGCACCTTACGACGGGGTTGCTCGGCGAATACCATGATCCCGCCGAGAACCGCCAATGCAAGCACACCGAACAAAACCCGTTTCATAAACTTCTTACCATATTTCAAGTACAGGGGCCTGATCCGAGCCTGCGGCGGATATCACCGCAACCCGTCCGTTATCATAATCATCACCCGGTTCGCGCAACTCACGAACCAACATGAAGGTCACACCCTGTTTCATGTGTCTCTTCACCACTTCGGTCACATCGAGCCGATGGTAGTCCGCATAAGCGTCAACGGCAAGTTCACCTGCCACGAAACAGTTAACTCCGACACCGACAGCCCGAGCTTCGTTTTCGGCCAAGGCCGGAGCTTCATTCCATGTCAAACGACCGTTTTTCCACGCTTCCTGTTCCATACAATAGACATGGAAACGGAAAGGTATCTCACCCGTATCGCATGCACCATGCACACCGAGCACGATTCGACCGGCCTTTTCCAGATCGACATCTTCCAGATCAAAATGGATGTACGAGACACTGTTTTTCTCACCCGTACGCGCATTCATCTCTATGGAAAGTTGATCGACAGGCTGATGCCTGTCTGCTTCGGAACCGCCACGAACTACTGCACATTTATCGGCGAATATACTGCGGACCGTTGTATTTTCTCCGGGGCGAAGAGTCAACAAGCCGACGCTCCTACCTGGCAATGTCAATACCAGTAATCCATTTTCGGATGTACGGAGCAAGGCGGCCTCACCGTATTTTCGATCGCTCACCTGTTCGTAAACAACCGGAGTACCAGGTTTCACCCCGAGTTCGCGCATATCGATCACCATATTGTAATTCACCGGATTGCGTTGTACGAGCCACACATACATGTTTCCCGACAAGGAATCCATCGAGGCACATACATCCAGATCGGCATCTCGTACGGACAACTCGCTTTTGAGCAATGGTCGCTGTTCCTTGAATCCTTTTGCAAAAAGTCTCACTACCTGAGCAGTCCTTTGCACACCGCTTACGTCATAACTTTCCTCTGCGGCGGAAAGCGTATTGGGACCGAAAAGTTTCACCTCACGGAGCATTACTTTTCCCTTGTCGTTAAGATTGACACGAATTTTGGATGTGACAACGGGTTTTTCGAATGTATAATAGACCTGAGCGTATCGGGAATTCTCATCCGAAGCATCCTCGATCGACGTCCATTCGGATCCGTTCCACGCCTCGACACTCAATGAGCGAACACGATCGGGAGCAGTAAAGACGCCATACGAAGAACCGGTATAGATAGCGATTCCTCCCAACTGTTGTTCCTTTTCCAGATCGATCTCGACCCATTTCGGATCATCAGAAGTAAACGTCCATGCCGAAGCATCCGATTTGTCGCCATCCGTAACCCGAGCGACATCGGATCCCATATCCGTACCGCAAGCGGTAACGCTTTTCCCAAAAGCCAAATTCTCGTATGCATCTTCGGCAAACCTTTTACCTTTCCAAACGAAATGATGTCCCGACTTGATACCGCGGGGATAAGTGCTGCTGCGGGTATTGGCGAATTTAAAGGCCCACATGCCATAACCGCCTCCAAGCATATTGTTCGTATAAATTCCCGCCCATTCGGTAAAGAGTGAAGGTGAATCCATCGTCTCCTCCTTATCGATCAAATAGGCATTCATCCAACGACCGATTTCGGTAAACACGATCGGTTTGGTCCTGCCTTCGGGATGATTCCGGCGCAAAATCCCGTCGATACTTTGCACCTTGGACACATAACCGGCAGCAGGCAAATTATAGGAGTGGGTAGAAAAGATGTCGACCTGATCCTTGTCGCATTTTTCACCCCTGTAATCCACCATCTCCGATGCGGCGATCTTAGCCCACCAGTTCGTGTTGGTACCGGCAGTCACCGGACCGACGAACCGAGGTTTCAGCTCTTTGCCATAAAGGCGATTCACATCACCGACTGCCTGATGAATCGCGTCCGAGGTAATCCGCATCAATTCGATATAGGTATCGAGAGGCATCGGGCCGGCATTACGATGATTGGGTTCGTTTTTCATGGCAAACATTTCCACATCACCTCTTTTTGCCGCGTAAAACGCCAATGCATAATAACTTTGCCAAAGTTCCCATTTGTTCTGCCATGTGGTGGTGTAACGCTCCTTGCTCATACCGCTCTGAACAAGTACGTCGATGCCGAGTTTCTTCAGTTCGTCGAGCGCATAATCGAACACCATTGAGTTGGTTGAGGAGACCGGTTCGGCAGCTTTTTGTGCGATGGAATCCCACTGTATGAATTCGCGGCTTTCCGGATTCTCGAGGAAACGAGCCTTGAGACGTTCAAAATCTCCGAGCGAAGATACCGTACTGAGCGTATCGATCCACCGCCGCGATACATAGGTATTGAGTTCGGCCCATACCCGTACAGCATTCACATTCGAATATTCGAGCCATCCCGAAGCATTATAACCGGGCAGATAATATCCCTGATTGTACCCTACGTACTTCATGGTTTTACCCACGACTTCGGGTTTGAATTTTACAAACACACCGGTACGTCTATCTGCCGAAGGCAGCGTATTGTCGGCATTGTTCATTACCGGAGGGGCCATCAATCCGTTTACGCGACCGTACCCTTCCAATTCGATGATGCGGATAGGTTCGCCATCGGAGGAAACGAGACGGAAACGGAAAGAGGTAATTGCCGACGGGAAACGGAACACGATCCGGTCAAGACGGTTTTCCGTAGTCATAGTCTCGGATATGTCGGTCCAGTTTGCATCATCCCAATACTGGATGATAAAGTTTTTCATGTTCCAGAAACCGGCTGTCTGTCCCTTTTCTCCTTCGTTTTTCTCGTTTTCGGGGATTCCCGTATAAATGACTACCGAATCGATATCGCAATAACGAGGCAATGTCAGCTCCAACACATGGGGAGGACGTGAATCACTGGCCGACATCCAGGTTGATTTTCTGGAAATCGCACCATCCACAACGTTCTTTGCGGGGTATTTGCTATGGTTGGACGAAGCGTCCACATCCGCATTACGGAACAAGTTCGTTTGCGCCATTCCGGCTTCCGACAACCACAATGCGACTACCCAGACTATCGCTATTTTAGAATATTGTCTTATGTTCATATCTCTTCTACTCATGTTTCCGGTTTATTGGAAATCGGTCATTCGGATAATGGTTCGCCGATCGCCCGAATAGACGACTTTCAACTCCCTTTCCGAAGGCAGGGGTGTTTCTGTTGTCAACTGCGACCGTGGAGCTATCGTATACTCTTCCATCGGGCCATCGTTGATTCCAATTCTTACGCGGATCGCCTCATCCGAAAGATTTTCAAGCAAATTAATCATTTTTGTTCTACCTTGGGGTACGGAGGCTACGAAATATCCCGTTCCGCATGCCTCGTCCCCTGACCGAACGATATCACTACCACCCCGGCTGTAAGAGAACGGAGCAAAAGGACGACGGCCATACGGTTTGTACTGTACGCCAGGTTTTGAGTTCCACCCTCCATAAGAGCCTGCGTAACAGAATCCCAATTCATCAACCACTACCTTCAATGACTCTCTCTTTTCAAGAGGGATTATGGGGTATGGGTTAACGACAAGACCATTGTTTGCACCCGTTACAAGTCCGTCTTCCGATGCAAAATCGCCCCACCAGATCGGGTTTTCTATCAACTTATAGGGTTGGGGACGCATGTCGGACCCGGCATAACCGAGCAGGTTGCATAACATTTTTTCAGCTATCGGATCGAGACCGCAACGTGAAGTCAGATCGAAAGCGGACAGCAAAATCGATCCTTTTCCGCATACTACTTCACAAAGAGCCACTCCCGAAATTCCACGGCTGTAATCGGCCAGAATCTGTACCTTTGTCAAGTCGGCATTTCGCATGACAAAACCATCTGTGACGGGATATACGGCAGGAAAACCAGGTTTCGATTCATCGTACCCGGTATAGTCCGACCACAGGCGGAACATTTTTCTCGACAAACCGCTGAAAACAGGATGTTCAGGACGTTCGATGTTGATATTCATTCCATCACAAAACGTATAACTCGGGGCAACGTATGTCGGATCGTTGTTGCTATATACGAGCATTTCAGTTTGTACGGGAATCCACGACGTATCGAAATGACCGGCTTTCTGACGAAGGCAGACGATACGGCCGCCATTTTCGGCAAAACGTACCAGTTCCCCGCTTTGCATAGCGAGACGTTCATCCCAACCGTATTCAGCAATCACCAACACATCAGACGCTTTCAAACTCTTCACATCGTCCACTGTTTCGTAATCGATACCCGACAAATTGAAGGCTGCAGCACATTTCCCTTCCGGATCATATAGTTTGATCGGTCGTCCAGAAACGACCGGCTCATTCCACCCACGTCCTGCAACAAACACTTCGCTCGAATTTGAAGAGACGACACGATCACCACACATAATCGAGCCTTGCAATGTATAGTAACCTGTCGGGATGTTTTCGGGGACAGTAAGAATCAATTTATGTTCATACGTTCCATAATAAGGCACCGACGGGAGCTCAATTTCCCCCGATATTACGGGGATTCTATCGGCATTTTCGAGCCACCAAACCACACGGGCATTGTCCAGATCACGATTCAGGTCATCATCGTTGACCACATGAGCCACAACCTGCAAGTCGGCACCGGCGTACACATTGGTTTGCCAATTCTCCCAGCTAAGCAACACCGGTTGATAGCTGATACCATACTGATAAGCTGCCGGTTTCGGTTTCATCTCGGCAAAACTCCGGACTCCGTCCCAGTCATGGAACATGATCGTAAAGGGCATAATGCCGCTCAAACGAGGATTGTGTACCCGCATGCGGCGGAACATTTCCGTTGCGCTCTTAAGCATGAATGCCTGGTATTCGAGAGCAGCCTGACTCTGTTCTTCAGCAGGCAAATGACCGGTCCAGCACTTTTGCGAACCGGGTTGTTTGGTACGGGAACAAAGATTGAATGCTCCATCGACTCCGGTATAATTTCCCACACACTCGGTAAAAGTGATGGCCTGTACACGGCCTTCATTCTGCCAAGCCTCCATATCCCGCAAATTAAGGTAGGTCAGGAAAGTATTGTAATACCACCCCCAATAGCGATGTACATCATAGACATCGGCGGCACGTCCCATACCATATCCTGCATTCCCGATATAAAGACGCGTATCGTCCCACTTGAGCAACTCTTTATGGGCTCGGCTCAAAAAGTCCATATATGCCTCTCCCACCGGGCCTTGCGTGGGCATCTCATTGGAAAGGGTATAAATCACCACCGACGGATGTGATACGAACGGGCCCAAATCCACCTCCTTGTACTTTTCGAGAGCTTCGTGCATATCCTGGGGAGGAGCTTCGCGCGTACCACCTTTTGGACGTCCATAACGTCCACCGAATATCATCATTCCTTCTTCATCGCACACGTCCATCCAATTCTGATTGTCCGGGATGCGTATTATATTGATATTCATCCCCTTCATAAACCGGACATAATCCCTTGCAAACTCTTTGCTTGCTTCGAGTTCCTCGGGTATGCCACGATGAGGAGGATTGATTGCATTTCCGCGCAGGAAGATTGGTTTCCCATTCAGGAGAAACCGGCCGTTCACCATTTCGAACTTTCGGAATCCCACTCTCACAACGGCATTGCTTCCTCCGCAATTTACCTCGAGTCGATAAAGATTGGGGGAAGAAGGAGTCCACAATTCGGCATTGATTCCATCGATACGGAAAGTCAACGCAGTATCCTGGACGACGGGCAATTTCAATGCGGCGACCGTACCGTCCCAAATGACGGAATCATTTTGGCATGCAACGATTTTTGCATTCAGTTTCCCACGAAACTTTTTGTCGCTGGACAACCGCACCTCCAGTTTTACATGATCATCCGAAGTCATCGGTACGACCTTTTCAATACGGAGCTGCGCCAATCCGGCGAAACAGGTCAAAATCGCTAAAGCTGTCAAAACCGTGTATTTGAAACCTTTCTTTCTCATCTTTTTTCACTCTTGGTTTTGATATTCACCGGTTCGGAGGCGGATGCCTCCGAACCGATGCATATCACCTAATTAACCCAACTAATAAGATCCTAACTACAAACCTTTTTTATTATATACATGTCTGATTTTTTCGAATCGACAAATTAGAACCAACCTTCGTTCTGTCCGAAATCGGGCATCGAATTCAAAGCATCCTGCGGGATCGGCCAATACCAGTAACGATAAGCATCAGCACTGTTCCATTTCTCGCGTGCTTTCGTATAATCGGTTTCCAGGTTGGGATCTTCGGATTGCGTATCGCCCTCGTATTTCCCGGCACGTTCCTGAAGCAGGCCCAGTCGTTTCAGCAAAGGCCAACGAACACCTTCGAAACAGAGTTCTCGCGCATACTCGTCAAGCAACATGTCGAGTGTCAACGGACCATTTTCGTGATCATTACCTGCACGTTCCCAGGTTTTGTTGTAATACTCGATCGCTTTCGCACTGGAACCACCTTCTTTATGGAAATAAGCCTCGGAAGCCATCAGATACGTTTCGGCCAAACGGTACAGAATAATATCGCGGAATGTCGAGGTACGCTCGGGGTTATCGCCATTGGTCCATCCCAGATCCGCATGTTTCAAACAGTAAGGGTGCAGATTGGTGATGTAATTGTTCGGCGTTGAAACCACCTTCTCGCCCAATACCTTACCTGAAGGCAGATTATCGGGATCGTTGTAATAGAATTCAAAGCGGAACAAATCTTTATAACGATTATCCTTATCCTGATCATACAAACTGAGCAGATAGGTATTGGGATAAACACGCCCCCA
>CASDWR010000077.1 GCA_949284665.1 uncultured Rikenellaceae bacterium
GACTGTTTGTCGACGGCCGAATTGCCTCATGCAAACCGAAAGCGGATGAACCCGATCACCGATACGGTATTTCGGACGACTGCCAGTCTCGCTACAATCACCCGTTTCCCCCACGGGATCCCATCTTACGCAAGAAACATTCGATGGTATTCTCCATCAGACAACAAATGGTCATGGGACCTACACCTCCGGGGACCTTCGTAATAACGGAAGCCTTCGGTTCGACAGCGGCGAAATCTACGTCACCGCACAATTTCCCCGTCTCCGGATCTCGATTCACACCCACATCGATCACAACGGCACCCTCGCCGACCATATCTGCCGTGACGAATTTCGGTCGGCCTATTGCGACGACAAGAATCTCTGCCTGACGCGTTACCTCTGCCAGGTTTTTCGTACGACTGTGCGCCACGGTAACCGTAGCATTTTCGTCGAGCAACAGTTTCGCCACCGGCAACCCGACAATATTGCTCCGTCCGATCACCACCGCACGCCGCCCCTCGATCGTCACCCCGGCACTCTTGAGCATCTTGATAATTCCTTTCGGCGTACAAGGCAGAGTACAAGGCTGTTTTTGCCACAATGCCGCCACATTCAGCGGGTGGAAACCATCCACATCCTTTTCCTGTCGGATCGCAGCAATCACTTTTGCCTCATCGATATGTTTCGGCAACGGCAACTGGACAAGAATCCCGTCTACATCGTTGTCAGCATTCAACCGGGCAATCATATCAAGCAGTTCTGCCTCGCCGATACTCTCCGGCCTGCGAATCGTCGTATTTCGGATTCCCACTTCGGCCGAAGCTTTCGCCTTACCCGTCACATACGAAATACTGCCGGGGTCTTCGCCCACCAGAATCACCACCAAATGGGGTACCCGGCCATACCACCTGGGAAATGTCGCAACCTCCCCGGCCATTTTCATCTTTAGTGAAAGAGCCAACTCTTTCCCGCTTATCACCATATCGTTTCCCTTGTTTTTATTATTTTTCACTGTCAATTCCGACACCTCCAACCGCACCGTCTTCCGAACTGTCTACCCGGAAGGATCACCCCCGTCGGAAAATCATTTCAAGAAAGCTTTCGCACCGATGTCCTTTCTGTAAAAGAGAGCATCTCCGCACTCGATTTTCTCTACTTCATGCAATGCTTTTCCCCTCGCCGCTGCGAGCGTATCAGCGCGACAGACCACAATCAACACCCGGCCGCCCGACGATACCAATCGACCGTCGGTCAGCGATGTCCCCATATGGTACACATCTCCGTCTACCGGTGCCGTTTCAAGGATTTCAATTCCCTTGTGATAACTGCCCGGATACCCTTTAGCTGCCAAAACGATTCCCACTACGGGACGATCATCCCATTCAACTTTTTCCGGTCGTTGTCCATCGGCTACGGCCCGGAATATTTCGTATATGTCACTTTTGAGACAAGGCAATACCACTTCGGTTTCCGGATCCCCGAAACGGGCATTGAATTCGATCACCTTGATCCCCTGCGGCGTTTTCATCAACCCGCCATAGAGAACCCCCGTAAAAGGAACCCCTTCGTCGACCAATGCGTCCGCCGTTTTTTGCATGATTTCCCGCAGGGCATACGTCTCGTCCTCGGGCGTAATGAACGGGAGGGGAGTATAAGCCCCCATTCCCCCCGTATTCGGACCTTTGTCACCATCATATGCCCGTTTGTGATCTTGTGCCAGCACCATGGGAACAACCTCGCGCCCGGACACAAAACACATGAACGAAAACTCGGGACCCGTAAGAAATTCCTCGATCACGACCTTCCCCTTTCCGAACTTGTCATCGAGCAGCATGTCGCGCAAAGCCGTCTCAGCCTCCCCGAGGGTCTCGGCAACCACGACACCCTTGCCCGCGGCCAAACCGTCGTATTTCAACACCACCGGCAGAGTACCTTGCCGCACCCATGCCAAAGCATCATCGAAATCGCTGAAAGCACGATACGAAGCTGTAGGGATTCCGTAACGTGACATCAACTCTTTGGCAAATTCCTTGCTGGTCTCTATACGGGCCGCACCCCGGACAGGACCGAAAATCCGCAAACCCGCCTTACGAAACGCATCTACGATTCCCGCTTCCAATGCTATTTCCGGCCCTACAACCGTCAAATCGATTTTCCGTGCAAGAGCAAACTCTTTCAAACCTTCGACATCTGTCTCTTTCATGGGTATACATTCGGCCAGCTTCCCGATTCCAGCATTGCCCGGCGCACAAAAAATCTTGCCCACCTGGGGTGACTTCGACAGTGCATGAACAATCGCATGACACCGACCGCCGCCACCGACTACCAATACATTTTTCAGTTTCTCCATATCTCTGTCGATTGTTTTCGCTATTTTTCCCGTTTTCAGTCAACCATCCGAGTCCCATACCATGCCACCACATCCATGCACGCTAAAACCGGCCTCCCTCTGTATGTCCGATCCATCCCGGCCACCATCGCATCATAACCGATGGATTCAAACGATCGCCCTGGGAACTCGATGACGGTCGGACTTAATGTTTGAAATGCCGCATGCCGGTAAACAGCATAACGATCCCCTTTTCATTAGCTTTCGCTACGGAGTCTCCATCACGCATGCTACCACCGGGCTGTACGATGGCCTCAACACCGTATTCGGCGGCAAGCGTCACCGTATCGTCGAAGGGGAAGAAACCGTCCGAAGCAAGGACCAACCCTGCCTTCACACCTTTTGCACGAGCTTCCTTCAAAGCAATTTCGGCCGATCCCACACGATTCATCTGACCGGCACCTACTCCGAGTGTAATTCCATCCTTAACCGCTACAATGGCATTGGATTTGACATGTTTTACGATTCTCCAACCGAAATTCATATCTGACAACTGAGCGTCGGAAGGTTTCGAATCGGTCACACACATTTCGGGCGTCACCTTTGCTGTATTCATATCCTGATCCTGGACCAGCAAACCGCCATTCACACTGACCAGTTGACGCGAGACCTCACCGCCCTTTTCCATCTTCACTTCAAGCAGACGCAAATTCTTTTTGGTGCACAACACCTCGAGTGCCTCCGGAGTGAATGAAGGGGCCATTATGATTTCCAGGAAAATAGGCTTCATCAATTCGGCCGCCTCACGCGTAAGCGGACGATTTACGGCAACGATTCCTCCGAAAATGCTTACCTTGTCCGCCTCGTACGCTTTCTTCCAGGCATCGACCACATCCACGCCGACCGCAGCACCGCAGGGATTCATGTGCTTGAGACCCACGCAGAACGGTTCGTCGAACTCACGGACAATATTCAAAGCCGCATTTGCATCCTGTATATTATTATAAGACAACTCCTTACCGTTCAGTTGGCGAGCAAAAGCCAGCGAATAGGGGACTTCCTCTGCCTGACGATAAAACTTGGCCGACTGATGGGGATTTTCGCCGTATCGCAACGGCTGCACCAAATCGTACTCGAGGAAAAGTTTCTCATTTAGACCGGCCTGTGCACGCATATAGCCAGCGATCATCGAATCGTATTCGGCCGTATGGGTAAATGCTTTGGCTGCCAGTTTCAGGCGTGTATCGGATTCCGTATTCCCGTTACAGCGAATCTCATCCACAACCATCCCGTAATCGGCCGGATCGCATACCACCGTCACATCCTTGCAATTCTTGGCAGCGCTGCGTAGCATCGAAGGGCCGCCGATGTCGATATTTTCAATAGCATCGGCCATCGTCACATCAGGCTTGGCTATGGTCTGACGGAACGGATAGAGATTTACGCATACCAGATCGATAAATTCGATCCCGTTCTCTTTCAGTGCCTGCAAATGACTTTCGTCGTCACGACGCGCCAACAGTCCCCCGTGCACTTTGGGATGAAGGGTCTTTACGCGTCCGTCGCATATTTCGGGAAATCCTGTCACCTGACTGATATTGATGACTTCCACCCCCCGATCTTCCAATAATTTCATCGTTCCGCCCGTGGCAATGATCTCCCACCCCAGGGCTTTCAGGCTCTTGGCGAATTCCACCACGCCCGTCTTGTCGCTTACGCTAACTAACGCTCTCATTTCCTGTTTCCTCCGTACATTATTGTTTCTTCTCTCTTATCAGTTTGTTTACCGTATCGATATAAAGTTCGTGTTCAATGGCATGAATCATCGACTCCACTTCCCGGATATCGTCTCCGTAATACTCGAATGCCTTCTGTGCAATGATTTTTCCGCCGTCCAGCGTGTCATCCACATAGTGGATACTCACCCCGTAGACCTTGACCCCATATTCGAAAGCCTGTTCGATAGCATGTGCACCGCGGAAGGCAGGCAACAACGACGGATGGATATTGATGATCTTTCCACCGTAACGACCGAGAAGCGTGGGCCCGATGATCCGCATGTAACCGGCCAAACAGACCAGGTCCACTTCGTGTTCATCCAACAGACGGGCGATTTCCCATTCGAAAGCCTCCTTTGAGACGTAATCTTTCGGACGAAAGGCAAAAGTCTCCACACCCAGTCTTGCTGCCCGTTCGTTGACGAACGCACCCGGTTTGTCACACACCAGCAACACAACCCGCGCATCAATACGACCCGACAATGCAGCTTGTACGATAGCCTCGAAATTGCTCCCGTTACCGCTGGCAAAAACAGCAATGCGTACCGATTTTTCGTTTTTCATGGTCATACGATCCGAACGCCGGGTTCATCGGTCACCCGACCGATCACGGATGCCCGTTCGCCACAACCGGTCAATATTTCGATTGCCGTGTCGGCTTCCGATGCATCGAGTGCGATCACCATTCCGATTCCCATATTGAAAATATTGAACATCTCCCGATGGTCTACACCACCACACCGTTCCAGCAAGTGAAATACCGGCAGGATCTCCCAACTGCCTTCCCGTATTTCGATACCCTGTCCGGAATTCAGAATTCGAGGGATGTTTTCATCGAAACCGCCCCCGGTAATATGGCTGATTCCGTGCACGTCGCAACGACGGATCACTTCCAACACCTGTTTGACATAAATCCGTGTAGGAGTCAGCAACACCTCGCCCAACGACCGTCCGTCAGCCAATTCCGGACAACTCTTTTTCAAATTCAGTCCGCTGTCGGAAACGATCTTTCGCACCAGGCTGAAACCATTGGAATGAACCCCGCTCGAAGCAATACCCACAAGCACATCGCCCGTCTTCACTTTTGAACCGTCGATCAATCGTGCCTTTTCCACTACGCCACAGGTAAATCCGGCTATATCGTATTCCTCTTCGGCATACATGCCCGGCATTTCAGCGGTCTCGCCACCGATCAGTGCACAACCCGCCTGACGGCAACCTTCGGCCACGCCGCTTACAATGGCCTCGATCTTGGCCGGTTCATTTCGTCCGACAGCCACATAATCGAGGAAAAAGAGCGGTTCTGCACCCTGTGCCAACACATCGTTCACACACATGGCCACCGCATCGATGCCGATCGTATCGTGCTTATCCATTTCGAAGGCCAGTTTCAGTTTGGTTCCCACACCATCCGTACCACTCACCAAAACGGGTTCCTTCACATTCAGAGCCGACAGATCGAACATCCCGCCGAAAGCTCCTATACCGCCCATCACACCCGTACGTGCCGTCGAAGCCACATGTTTCCGGATGCGTTTTACCACCTCGTATCCGGCCTCGAGATTCACGCCGGCCTCTTCATAACTTTTTGCCATATGTTTTTGTTTTTCGTTCGTTTTTTCTCTTTTCGTCCATTATCGGTCCAAACAGCCCCGGTCCATCGTTTGGTCTGTCATCGTCGGCCGAGTCGGACCCTGAAACCGACTCTTCGACTCCCGCATGTGATCATGCGGAGAGGCGCAGGCATATCAGAACTTGCCGTCCTTGTTAGCCTCTTCCACGCTTTGGTAGAGAGCCGTAGGATATTTCCCGCTGAAACAGGCCAGACACAACTCGTTCCGTCCGGCGGCCGCCGCAAAGAGGGCCTCTTGTGACAAAAACCGCAACGAATCGGCTCCGATCATCTTCTGCACCTGATCCAACGTATGGTGTGCACACAACAACTCCTCATAGGTGGAGATATCCACACCGTAAAAACAAGGATGCGTAATCGGGGGACTGGCTATCCTCACATGCACCTCCGTTGCCCCGGCCTCCTTGAGCAACCGTACGATTCTGCGTGAGGTAGTTCCACGCACCACCGAATCGTCGATCAACACCACCCGTTTGCCGTTGACGATACTGCGTACCGCCGACAACTTCATGCGGACTCCCTTTTCCCGGAGGCTCTGCGACGGTTGGATAAAAGTCCGTCCGATATATTTGTTTTTGATCAATCCCATTTCATACGGAATCCCACTCTCTTCGCTGTAACCCATGGCAGCACTCAGACTCGAGTCGGGCACACCGATCACGATATCGGCTTCGGCCGGACTCTCCCGATAGAGCAACCGTCCGGTTTCCTTGCGGAAAGCATGGACATTCCGTCCCTCTATATCGCTGTCGGGGCGTGCGAAGTAAATATACTCCATCGCACACATGTGGTAACGTTTGAACTGGGAGTAATCGGTGCTTCGGAGTCCGTGATGGTCGATCGTCACCACCTCTCCGGGCAAGACATCGCGTACGAATTCAGCTCCGATCGTATCGAAAGCACATGTCTCGCTGCTCACCACCCATCCGCCGTTGAGCCTGCCGATCGAAAGCGGTCGCAATCCGTACTTGTCCCGACAGACATAAATCCGATTCGCCGTCATGATAAGAAAGGCAAAGGCTCCCTCTATCATGTTCAACGCATCGACAATAGCATGTATCCGATGGCGGTTATCGGTCTCTTTTTTGATCAAATGGGCCAGAATTTCGCTGTCGGAGGTGGAATGGAAAAGACTGCCCTTGTTCTCCAAATAACGTATCAGTTGTTTGGAATTGACCAAATTGCCATTATGAGCCAATGCGAAGTCTCCCGTATTGTGATGGAAAACAAAAGGCTGTACATTCATCAGACCTCCGCCGCCTGCGGTAGAATAACGGACATGACCGATCGCCATCTCTCCTTTCAGGGATGCCAGATTGCTTTCCTTGAAAACCTCGGTCACGAGGCCCTCTCCCTTCACGTGATTGAAACGACCGCCTTCGTCCACGCACACGATACCGCATCCTTCCTGTCCGCGATGCTGCAAAGCGTGCAAGGCGTAATAGGTCAACGTTGCGGCATCGTGCACACCGTAAATACCAAATACCCCGCACTCTTCATGCAAGCCCCTAATATCATACAATTCCTGCATATGTGTCACCTCTCATCTCCTGTTCGCGTTTCATAAAACGACCGGCACGGAACCTCCCTTCATAAACCATCTTCTTCAATAACGAGCCCGATCCAAAGAATGGCAGACCGATTTCAAAACCGGCCGCGTTGCCTGACACCAGGCGTTCCGGCAAAACCGTTCCAAACCGGGATCAATAACGGACAGAGATCAGCGCGACAAACGAGCCAGAATCTCTTCGTAAGCCTCACGAACTTTGCCCAAATCCCTACGGAAACGATCCTTATCCAATTTTTCGTTGGTTTTCGCATCCCACAGACGGCATGTATCGGGACTGATCTCGTCGGCTAATACGATCTCTCCATCGCTCGTCTTTCCGAATTCGATCTTGAAATCCACCAGTACGATTCCGACCTTTTTGAAGAGATCGGTCAATACCTCGTTGATGCGGGCGGTCATGGCATAGATCTCTTCCAGTTCCGCATAGGTAGCCGCACCCAAGGCTACGGCATGATGATCGTTGATAAGCGGATCACCAAGTTCGTCTTTCTTGTAACAAATGTCGTAAATCACGTTCGAAGGCTTAACCCCTTCTTCGATTCCCAGGCGTTTGGCCATCGACCCGGCAACGATATTCCGGACAATCACCTCCAACGGGATAATCGTCACTTTCCGGCAAAGCTGATCGCGATCGTTGAGCGTCTTGATATAATGGGTCTTGATCCCTGCCTTGTGAAGATGCTCGAAAATGATGGTCGATATCTTGTTGTTCAGGATACCTTTATTTTCGATCGTGGCTTTTTTGATGTTGTTGTACGCCGTAGCAGAATCTTTGTAGTGAATGATGATCAGATCATTATCATCCGTACTGTAAACCTGTTTTGCCTTACCTTCGTAAAGCATTTCGCGCTTTTCCATACCGTTTCGTGTTTTATGATTGTTTAGTTTTCAATTACCGTTTCTCTTTGATTCCACATCGGAATTCTTCGGGCGGCAAAACCTCTTCCCGATCGTTCCATCCATCGTCATTGTTTGCTCCGCATCATTCGGACTTTCTGAAATAGTTCACTGCATTAGTGAAAATTCCCTGTTCCTTGTTCCCGGATATGTTTTTGTATAGGTTGGACTCGTAACGCTCCGTATGTCCCATCTTCCCGAGTATTTGTCCGTCGTTGCTGACGATTCCTTCGATGGCATAAAGCGACCCGTTCGGATTATATGGTGCTTCGGCCGTGGCATGCCCGTCGGGATCGGCATATTGAAAAGCCACCTGCCCGTTCGCAAACAACTCCTCGGCCAGTTCAGGGCTCACCATGAATTTACCCTCACCGTGACTGACGGCAATACTGTGGCATTCACCGGCTTCGAAGCCCGAAAGCCACGGCGAAGCAAGACTTGCCACCCGCGTGGTAACAATTTGGGAGACATGACGATTGATGTCATTCCGGAAAAGGGTGGGCGATGCTTGCGTCACCGTACCCAACCGTCCGTATGGGAGAAGTCCCGATTTGACCAATGCCTGAAAACCGTTGCATATGCCCAATATCAATCCCCCCCGATCGATCAGGGCGTGTATCTCGTCCGCTACACCTTCGTTGTTCAATACGTTGGCGATGAACTTGCCGCTTCCGTCAGGTTCGTCACCTGCCGAAAAACCTCCGCTGAGTACAAAAATATGACATTCGCGCAACAATCGTTTCATCTCATCGATCGAACGGAAAATATCATCGCTGTCGAGATTACGGAATACGGAAGTCGTTATCCGTGCCCCAGCTCTCCGGAAAGCTTTGGCCGTATCGTAGTCGCAATTGGTTCCGGGGAATACGGGGAGGTATGCTATCGGCTCACGGACCGCCTCGCCCGGATATACAAATGTACGTTGCAGGGCTTTCCGTTCGACTGCCATTGCACAGTTCTTCCCTCGATCGGGATAAACGGTTGCAAAACGACGCGTATTGACTTCGTACAGTTCATCGATCGCCAACCGGACCCCATTTATTGTCAGTGCATCGTCGTCCACAGTCGCTCCAAGTCGTTCGGCTCTCGGGAAATCGAGTGCTTTCCGACTTTCAACCACTATCGATCCGTATCCGTAATCGAACAGCGTCGACTCATCGACCGTTGCCTCGATACCAATCCGGTTTCCGAATGCCATCTTGGCAAGAGCCTCTCCGGCACCGCCGAAACCGAGAGCATAGGCGGCCACGACATCTCCCCGCTCGATCGATTCGCTGACAAATGAGAAATTCTCTTTCAACTGCTCCGTATCGGGCATATACCCTTCCCGGGGCGTATGCCGGATCAAATATACAGAATGTCCGGCCTCCTTGAAATCGGTTCCGATTACCCGATTTGCATCGACTGTCGTGATACCGAACGCCATCAACATGGGCGGAACGTTGATATTTTGGAACGTGCCGCTCATGGAGTCTTTCCCACCGATGGACGGCAGCCCCAGTTCGACTTGCATGCGCAAAGCACCGAGCAAAGCTGCCAACGGTTTACCCCATGTGGTACGGTCATGCGTCATCCGTTCGAAATACTCCTGATAGGAGTAACGCATCCGGTCGTAACGGGCTCCGGCAGCAACCACCTTCGCCGCAGCTTCCACCACGGCATAAGCTGCTCCGTGATACGGACTCCACGAAGCGATGAACGGATTGTAGCCGAACGCCATGATACTGGCCGTGTCGGTGTATCCCTCACCGACAGGCAGCTTCTGTACCGAAACCTGTGTTTCAGAACGCTGGGTTTTGCCCCCGAAAGGCATCAATACGGTCGACGCTCCGATCGTGGAATCGAACATCTCGATCAACCCTTTTTGCGACAACACATTATCATCGTTCAAATTGGCTTTGAAACGGTCGGCAAACGCCGCTCCTTCGGGATATCGGACAAAAGGTTCGCATGCTTCCACGGCTCCGATCGTGGCTTCCGCATAATGCTTCGCACCGGCACTGTCGATAAAACGGCGGGCCAGGTCGACAACCATCTTGCCGTGATTGAACATGCGCAACCGTTTGGTATCGGTCACGTCGGCCACATAAGTCACCTCCACGTTCTCTTCACGGCAATAGCGCGAAAAACGCTCCCGCTCTTTCGCCTCGATCACCACGGCCATTCGCTCCTGCGATTCACTGATCGCCAACTCCGTAGAGTTCAATCCGCTGTATTTGGTCGGTACACGGTCGAGATAGATATCCAACCCGTCGGTCAATTCGCCGATGGCCACACTCACTCCTCCGGCACCGAAATCGTTCGATTTTTTAATCAACCTGGTTACCTCGGGACGACGGAAAAGTCGTTCGAGTTTTCGCTCTTCAGGAGCATTGCCCTTCTGAACTTCGCTGCCGCACTCCTCAAGCGACTTGGCGTTGTGCTCCTTGGACGAACCGGTTGCTCCGCCGATGCCGTCCCGTCCCGTACGGCCACCCAACAGCAGTACCACATCTCCAGGTACAGGGGTTTCACGTCGTACGTTTTCCGCCTTTACGGCCCCGACTACGGCTCCCACTTCGAGTCGTTTGGCCACATAATCCGGGTGATAAATCTCCCGCACATGCGTTGTTGCCAATCCGATCTGGTTCCCGTAGCTTGAATATCCCGAGGCAGCCTTCAGACTGATCACACGTTGTGGCAATTTCCCTTCGAGCGTCTCGGAAACCGGCTGCCAGATATCGCCGGCACCCGTTACCCGCATGGCCTGATAAACATAGCTCCGCCCCGACAATGGGTCACGAATCGCTCCCCCCAAACAAGTCGAAGCTCCACCAAAAGGTTCAATCTCGGTAGGATGGTTGTGCGTTTCGTTCTTGAACTGCAACAACCATCGTTGCGGTTTGTTGTCCACATCCACCGTTATGAAAATGCTGCAAGCGTTGTTCTCTTCGCTGATCTCCATGTCATCCAACAATCCGCGCTTTTTCAAATAACGCGCCCCGATCGTGGCAAGGTCCATCAAACAGACGCTTTTGTCTTCCCGGCCCAACTCCCGGCGGATATTATAATAGAGATCAAGGGACTCTTCGAGTTCGGCCTTCATGAACGATTCGTCGATGGAGATATCGGTCAACTCGGTCGTAAAGGTCGTATGGCGACAATGATCGCTCCAGTAGGTATCCAGAATGCGCAGTTCCGTTTCGTAAGGATCTCGTCCTTCGGCCCGGAAATAGGTCACTACCTCCCGCAAATCATCTGCATTCATTGCTAAACCGTACTCTTTGCAGAATATTTCGAGACGATCTTCATTCATCGACCGAAACCCTTCGAGTACCGGGACAGGTTTCACGGGTGCATGCTCCGTATCGCTCAATACCGAGAGATCTTTCTCTCTCGACTCAACGGCATTGATATAGTATTTTCGGATACGAATCAACTCCTCATCCGTCACCTGATCGTCGAAAATCAAAAGCCTCGAACTTTTGATATTTACCGTTGCCGTCGGATCGATCAATCGCACACAGTCGATCGCCGAACTGGCCCGTTGATCGAATTGGCCCGGAAGATACTCCACAGCCAGGTATTTCCTGTCCGTCAGATCGCATGCGTCCGTCACCTCATCCGTAACTACCTCACCGAATACGCGGTAACGACTCCGCTCCAGCAATTCAGCCGTAAATCCGAAAAGGTCGTACACATTCAAAAGCCTCAACGTTTTCAGGTTCAAATTCAAATTTCCGTTCAACTCACGCATGAGACTCTCCGCCTCCACCCTGAAACGGGGACGCTTTTCCACATAAATCCGATAATTCTGGCTCTCCATCGACTCTTTCTCAGTTAATTTTCAACATGTCGTATTCGTTTCGATCGTTTTCCTCTTTCAAAAGTTTTGTTGACACCTTTTTACTTCGCTCTCTTTCTTCCGAACCTTTCCCTTCGAGGAGTGTCGTCCGTACAATCGGGCATCGCCGGAATTTCGGAATCTTTTACGGGAACCCGCTCCGACGGTTATCCCCGTACGAACCGGTCGCTCCAGCGCGCACGATACTCCTCTTCCGTAATTCCGACAAAAGTCACATGTCCCATTTTCCGCTTCGGACGACATTCACTTTTGCCATAGATATGTACATAAACATTCGGATGCCCTTCGACGGCCAGACGTTCAGCCGCTTCGAGGTCTTCACCCAAAATGTTTTTCATGACGGTCGGAGCCAACAGGCGGGGTTCCTCAAGCGGTTCGTCGAGCAGATAACGGCACAACTCACGGAACTGATTGGTCGTACATCCTTCGATGGTATAGTGTCCGCTGTTGTGCGGACGAGGAGCCATCTCGTTAAACAAGACCTCTTCCCCTCGGACAAAGTATTCAATGGCCAGAATACCTCTGTACCCACAACGATCCATAAATGTTTTGCTGCCTTCCACGATCTGCTCCTGCACTGTCGGACTCATGGCGGCCGGAACGATACAAAGATCGAGAATCCCGTCACGATGGATATTCCGACCTATCGGAAAGACAATGGTACGGTCACCATCGCTCACGACCACTGCACTCGCCTCATAGTCGAAACATACGAACTCTTCCAAGATGCCGGGTTGTCCCAAATAGGGTTTTACCTTCCCCAGATCGATGTCACCATGAAGGAGTACCTGACCATGTCCGTCGTAACCCAACGTACGGGTTTTGTAGACACAAGGATAACCCAGGTCGGCGACACCGGTCCGCAAGGAATCCATGTCATCCACCGCCACATAACGGGGGGTATGCAATCCACCGGCACGGGCGTTCTCCTTTTCCCGCAGACGATCCTGCGAATCGAACAGCGGCCTGAATCCCTGTTTGATATTGTATCGTTTCTCCAATGCAATCAACAGATCGCCGGGCACGTTTTCGAACTCATAAGTCACCACATCGCTCCGACGGCACAACATCTCCAATGCTGCCGAATCATCGAATGAAGCCACGATATGGTCATCGCTCACCTTGAATGCGGGCGCATCCGGGGCAGGATCGAGACAAATCGTCCGGGCACCGAGCAAATGCGCCTGCTCGACGATCATCAATCCCAACTGTCCGCCTCCGATAATTCCGATCGTTTTCATTTCCGTCATTATATCACTGCAAATCAGCTTTTAAAACGTCTGCGGTCTGGTTTGCACGAAACGCGTCGAGACGTTCAGCCAATGCTGGATCCTCAAGAGCCAGTATCGATACGGCTATCAAGGCTGCATTCTTGGCGCCGTTGATCGCCACAGTTGCCACCGGCACACCGGCGGGCATCTGTACGATCGAGAGCAGCGAATCCAATCCGTTCAGGGCACGGGACTTGACCGGCACACCGACGACCGGTAGCGGTGTCATACTCGCCACCATGCCCGGTAAATGGGCGGCACCACCCGCCCCGGCAATGATGACTTTCAATCCACGTTCTTTGGCACTCCGGGCATATTCAAACAACAGTTCCGGGGTACGGTGCGCACTGACCACCCGCTTTTCGCAAGCCACACCAAACTGTTCGAGCGTTTCGACCGCAGCCGACATTACTTCCCAGTCGCTGGTGGACCCCATAATAACTCCCACTTTCATGATTCGCAACCTTTTTGCTTCTCGTAAAAACAAAAACAAACCGCTACGACACGATACGTCATAGCGGTTTTTCAATTATTTCAACAGGTACTCCGCCCCTGATGATGCTTCTCTTTCCGACGGAGACACTCCTTGCTCGCAAGGTTGACACAACCGGACAGATGCGGCCATGCATGCCCACGAAAACATCGCTTCCGCCTCACTTTATTTTCGAATACAGACCGTAACATCATCGATACAACTTTCCCTGATAAGTTCTTTACAAATCACAACCCTCTTTTGCGGAAAAAGGATCGGACTTTCCGATCGGAAATTCGGACGTAAAGGTAGTGCTTTCAGGGCAAACTTCCCAATAAAACTCCGAAATTATTTTGCCTTTGACTCGCAATAAGCGCATCGGTAGATCCCATGTTCCTGATCCACGAGGCGAAAAAGCTGCGGCACATCTTCCGTGGCGGAGATACACCGCTTGTTCGAACAGATCATCCGGTCCACAATCAATCCGTTCCGAGATATCACCTCTTTGTCAGAACCGCCCTTGCTCCATTCGAGCAATTTGCATATCAATGCCATACGAACGAACTTACCGTTCTCCACCTGACGGAAATAGGCTGCCCGCGGATCGGCGTCAACCTCTTGTGTAATCTCATTTACACGCGGAAGCGGATGGAGGATCACCATATCCTTTTTAGCCGTACGCAGTTTGGCCGGATCAAGGATAAAACTCTCCTTGAGCCGATCGAATTCATCCTCATCCAGGAAACGTTCCTTTTGTACACGTGTCATGTAGAGAATATCCAGCTCGTGCATCACGCTTTCCATTGAATTCACTTCCCGATACGGGATTCCGTTCTTCTCGCACACCTCGTATTTCATGTAACCCGGCAAACGCAATTCATCGGGGGCAATGAGAATAACCCGTATCCCATGGTATCGCGATAAAGCCTTGATGAGCGAATGCACCGTTCGTCCGAACTTCAAATCTCCACAAAACCCGATGGTCAGATTATCGAAACGTCCCTTTTCCCGCTTGATGGTCAACAGGTCGGTCAGTGTCTGGGTGGGATGGGCATGACTGCCGTCTCCGGCATTGATTACCGGAATCTTCGCATACTGTGCAGCCACCAGCGGAGCTCCCTCCTTGAAATGGCGCATGGCGATGATATCCGCAAAACATCCGATGACACGTACCGTATCGGCCACGGTCTCACCTTTGCTCACCGAAGAGCTGTTGGCATCCGAAAAACCGATTACATTCCCGCCGAGTTCCATCATGGCCGCCGTAAAACTGAGTCGGGTGCGGGTACTGGGCTCATAAAAAAGCGTAGCCAGTTGTTTGCCCTTGCATACTTCGCTGTACTTCTCGCGGTGCGCGATGATGTCGAGGGCCAGATCGATGATCTCTTCGGTCTCCTGAACCGTCAGATCGGTAGGGTCGATTAAATGACGCATATTCTTCTGAATTTAAGTTTTCCCCTGTTGTTTTTTGTTTTAATACCGAAATCCTCAATCATTCGCAAAAGGTGTCCCCCCTTGTCTCTCCCCTTTTGCATGGTGTTCCAATTCGGTCGATTATCGTACATCGAGATCGCCGCATCCGACTATTTTCGAATCCAACTCTCGTCCGATGGATTGTTGCGGAAAGCGATCAGCCGGGCCACATCTTCCTGTCGAATATAGCCCTCCGCAGCAGCAACCTCGACCAGGGTATCCAGATTCGAAAGGCTGTAATTGACCACTCCAGCCTCCTGCAATCGATCGAGTCCTTTGCGCATGCCGTAGGTAAAAATACTGGCTACTCCCAATACCTCTCCCCCAGCCTCTCGCAAGGCATCCACCACATCGACACAACTACCGGCCGTTGAGATCAAATCTTCAATAACAACCACTTTCTCTCCCTTTTCAAGCCGACCTTCGATCCTGTTGGCGCGGCCATGATCCTTGGCTCCACTACGGACATATCCCATTGGCAAACCGAGAATCGTTGCCGTAATGGCCGCATGGGCAATTCCAGCCGTACTCGTACCCATTAACACCTGACACCCGGGAAAATGTTCGCGCACGATTTCAGCCAGACCTTCCTCTACGCGGTTTCTTATCTCTGGAGCACTAAGTGTCAAGCGGTTATCGCAATAAATAGGACTCTTGATGCCGCTTGCCCATGTAAAAGGTTCTTCGGGCCTCAAAAAGACCGCCCCGATCGAGAGCAGGTCTTTGGCGATTTGAATCGATTTCTCCATAAACTGTTTTCGGTTTTATCTGTAACTTCTTTTCCCCCTCTTCTTTATCCCTCATCGGATACTCCCTGTTTCGGACTCCTGCCAGTTCACCCTGCCCGCACTTTCCCACATTTTTCCGCATCATCGGTCACCCGTATTATCCGAATTCCTGCCGGACAACCGGCATTCCCCCTCAACCGATACGTCCTTCAAACGTTTCGATCCGCTTTTGTTCGGAGTCTACATCGTCCCCACAAAATCAACCACACAACGCCTGTATGCGGCAACCGGATCGGCAGCAGCTGTTACGGGTCTCCCCACAACAATAAAATCGGATCCGATTTCACGTGCACGTGCCGGTGTAGTGATTCGTACCTGATCCCCGGCGTCGCCATCGGCAAAACGTATCCCCGGCGTAACGGTCAAAAAATCCCGGCCACAAGCCTTTTTCACCATGCCCGCCTCCAAAGGCGAACATACCACGCCGTCCAATCCGGCCTCCTTCGTATTGAGTGCATAACGGACAATGGTCTCATCCATCGTGGCATTAACCAACAACTCGCGCTGCATCCTTTCCTGACTGGTAGAGGTGAGTTGCGTTACCGCAATCAACAAAGGTCTCGTACCATCCGGACGAGTCAACCCTTCGCGTGCTGCACGCATCATTTCGATGGTCCCCGCAGCATGCACGTTGCACATATCCACATCGAGTCGCGAGAGAACCGCCATTGCCTTGCGCACGGTATTGGGAATATCGTGGAGTTTCAGATCGAGAAAAATCGGATGACCCCGACGTTTGATCTCCCGTACGATCGCCGGACCCTCGGCGTAATAGAGCTCCATGCCGATCTTTACGAACGGTTTCTCGGATTCGAAACGGTCCAGAAAACGGAACGTCTCTGCTGCACTGGCAAAATCGCAGGCAATGATCACATCTCTCTTTTTCATCTCTCTTCTTCAACTGTTTTCATTCGTATTCGGGTATCGGAGTTTTTTCATCCCGAACTTTTTTTGCATCCTTATCCACTCCAACCGACACATCTGTCCCTGCTGGTTCAGTAATGGAACCGCATCCATAAAATCCGCTACCGGTGGGCAATACCGATTATATCGGAAATTTTCCCGATGCAGCGTTTTTCCATCTCTTCCGGTAGTGTTTCAATAATCTCCTTGCAGGCATAGGGATTTTTCAGATTGGCCGAGCCGACCTGTACGGCTGTAGCTCCCGCCATCATCATTTCGATCACGTCGGAAGCAGTCGAAACCCCCCCGCACCCCATGACCGGAATCCGGCATGCAGCACTCACCTGCCAAACCATACGCAAAGCTACCGGGAAAACGGCAGGGCCTGAAAAGCCTCCCATCGCATTGGCGATCACCGGTCGCCTTCGATAAGTATCGATCCGCATCCCCAGCAAGGTGTTTATCAGACATATCCCATCAGCACCGGCCTCTTCACATGCTTGTGCGATGGTTACGATATCCGTCACATTGGGGCTCAATTTGATATAGACGGGTTTTGTGGTCACCGCCTTCACGGCCCGGGTCACCTCAGCGGCAGCCTCGGGCGAAGTTCCGAAACTCATTCCTCCGTGGCGGACATTCGGGCAACTGACATTCACTTCGATCAGCCCTACCTGTTCCTGACGATCGATTCTCTCGCAACAGTACGCATACTCTTCTACCGAAAACCCACTGATGTTGGCGATCACCGGTTTCTGAAAAAAACGCTTCAACCGGGGCAATTCCCTTTCGATTACGGCATCGATACCGGGATTCTGAAGTCCCACGGCGTTAATCATGCCGGACGTACATTCGGCGATACGTGGTGTGGTATTGCCGAACCTCGCTTCGCGAGTCGTCCCTTTTAATGAAAACGACCCCAAAATATTGATATCGTAAAAATCCTTGAACTCGAATCCGTATCCGAACGTACCGCTGGCAGGAATCACCGGGTTATCGAGCAACAAACCGCTGAGGTTCACGGACAGATCGGGTTTCCCAATCATTGTTTCGTTCTCTTTCGTCACCATATGATCTCCTCCTTCATCAAAACGGGGCCCTCTTTGCAAAGCCTTTTATCTGCATATTTCGTATGGCAGCTGCACCCCATACAGGCACCGAAGCCACACCCCATCCGTTCTTCGAAACTGAGTTGTCCGTTGCAGTCGATCGTATCGCACAATGCCTTGAGCATCGGGATCGGACCGCAGGCGTAAAAGTAGTCGAAATCCATTCCTGACTCTCTTATCGCATCGGTCACAAAACCTTTCACTCCCGCCGAACCGTCGACAGTGGCTATTACGACCCGTGCTCCCAATGTCCGGAATTCGTCGGCATAAAAAATCTCGGAAGCCGTGTTGAATCCCAATACGACATTTACCGGCGTACCCTCGGTCAAAAACACCCGCGCCAGATTGTAGAGAGGAGGGACACCCACACCCCCACCGACCAACAGTGGACGAGCCGGTTCTTCAGCCGTACTGAATCCGTTTCCCAAACCCGTCAACAGATCGAGGATCGTCCCCGGACACATACGACTCATTTGTTCGGTTCCCGCTCCGACCACCTTGTAAACAAGTGTGATCGTTTCCCGGTCATAATCGCAAATCGAGATCGGGCGTCGCAGAAATCTCCCCTCCAACTCGATATTTACAAACTGACCGGGGGCACGAATGTACTGCGTATCTCCCTCTACCACCATGCGCCATACCGAGGCGGTCAACGGTTCATTCGATCGGATTTCGTATTTCCCTTTTTTATACATGGTTCGGTTTGCACTGAATTTTCTGTTTTGCCGGCAGCCCCGAAAGTTCTATTCGGCATCGATGGTGGAAACGCCGAGTGTAATCTCTTCCAGCACATCCAGCAACACACGTACCGTTTCGAGTGCCGTGAAGATCGTCACATTGTTTTCTACCGCTGCCTGTCGTATTTCATAACCGTCGAGACGCGTATTGTGTTGATTGATGTCGATGGTGTTGATTACATAATTCACGTGTCCCCGACGCAAGGAGTCGATGATCTCCGTACTTCCTTCACTCAATTTGTGAAGCAGACGGGTACGGATACCGTGCCGACGCAGGAAAGCTGCCGTCCCGGAAGTGGCTTCAATATTGAACCCCAAATCATAAAACCGCCGTACCAGCGGCAATGCACTCTCCTTATCCTTGTCGGCAATGGTCACAAAAATGGTTCCGTAATTGGCCACCGTCATCCCCGACGACTGGAGAGCTTTGTACAAGGCTCTCGTAAGTTTGTTGTCGTAACCGATCGCCTCACCCGTCGATTTCATCTCGGGCGAGAGATAGGATTCCATCCCTCGAATCTTGGCAAACGAAAATGCCGGCACTTTCACGAACCAGCGGTTCTTCTCTTTCCCGTACACCTCCGTAAATCCCTGGCTTCGCAACGAGTGCCCCAAAATAACCTGTGTGGCGATATGGGCCATGGGGACTCCCGTCGACTTGGACAGGAAAGGAACCGTACGCGACGACCGTGGATTGACTTCGATTACATAGACTTTCTCCTGCTGATCAACAATAAACTGGATGTTGTACAAACCTACGATTCCGATTTCCAGTCCCAATCGGACCGTATAGTCGAGAATGGTCTCCTTCACCTTTCCCCCGACGCTGAAGGTAGGATATACACTGATACTGTCTCCGGAGTGGATCCCCGTCTTCTCGACATGTTCCATAATACCGGGGACGAACACATCTTTCCCGTCACAAATGGCATCCACTTCCAACTCTTTACCCTGAATGTACTTATCCACCAGCACCGGCTGATCGACATTGATCTCAACCGCTGTTTGGAGATAGCGTCTGAGGGCCTCTTCATTGCTCACAATCTGCATCGCCCGACCACCGAGCACATAACTCGGACGTACCAATACCGGATAACCGATCCGCTGTGCAGCTCTTACTCCCGCCTCGATATCGGTCACCGCTTCGGCCTGTGGTTGAGGAATACCCAATTGTGTCATGATTCGTTCGAAGCATCCGCGATCTTCGGCGTTGCGGATGGCCTGTACGTCGGTCCCGATAATCGGAACTCCGAGTCGATGAAGCGGTTCCGCCAGATTGATTGCGGTCTGACCGCCCAACGATACCACGATACCCAACGGCTTCTCCAGACGAACTACATTCATTACATCCTCCACTGTAAGCGGTTCGAAATAGAGCTTGTCGCTGGTCGTATAATCGGTCGAAACGGTCTCGGGATTGTTGTTGATAATGATCGCCTCATACCCCGCCTCACGGATCGACCAGATCGCATGTACCGTAGAGTAGTCGAATTCGACCCCCTGGCCGATTCGGATCGGACCCGAACCGAGCACCACGATTTTTTCCCGATCGCTGACTAACGATTCATTTTCTTCCTCGTAGGTCGAATAGAAGTAGGGGACATACGTACTGAACCCACCTGCGCATGAATCGATCATCTTGTATACCGGGAAAATTCCGAACTGTTCCCGCATCCGATAAATGTCCTGCTCGTCCATACCCCATACCTGACCGATGTACTTGTCGCTGAATCCCATCTTTTTCGCTTCACGCAACGTTTCGGGATCCCGGGGCGACGATGCCACCTGTTTCTCGAACTCTACAATATTGCGGAACTTTTCCAAGAAAAGCATGTCGATTTTCGTACGGCTGTATATCAGGGTCAGATCCACCCCATTGCGGATCAATTGTGCAATGGCGTAAAGACGATCGTCCGTCCCTTCGCGGATGTAATCGAGCATCAGGTCATCGCTCATGGCATCGAACTTCCGGTGGTGTATGTGACAGACTCCCGTTTCCAACGAGCGTACCGCCTTCAACAGACTCTCTTCGAAAGTACGTCCGATACTCATCACCTCCCCCGTCGCCTTCATCTGGGTCCCCAACTTGTTGGAGGCGTCACTGAACTTGTCAAAGGGGAAACGGGCAATTTTCGTCACTACATAGTCGATCGCAGGTTCGAAACTGGCCGGGAAATCCCCGATCCGGATTTCGTCGAGTGTCAATCCCACCGCCACCTTGGCACTTACCCGGGCAATCGGATACCCACTTGCTTTCGATGCCAATGCCGAAGAGCGTGACACTCGCGGGTTGACCTCAATCAGATAGTATCGGAACGAAAGCGGGTCGAGCGCAAACTGAATGTTGCACCCGCCTTCGATCTTGAGAGCACGGATTATCTTTAAGGCGCTGTTGCGCAACAACTGATACTCTCTGTCCGTAAGGGTCTGGCTCGGAGCCACTACAATCGAATCGCCCGTATGGATTCCCACCGGATCCACATTTTCCATACTGCAAATGGTGATGGCCGTGTCGTTGCTGTCGCGCATCACCTCGAACTCGATCTCCTTATATCCCTTGATACTCTTCTCCACCAATACCTGATGGGCCGGAGAAAGCATCAATGCGTTGCGCATGAGTTCACCAAACTCCTCTTCGTTATCTGCGAAACCACCGCCCGTACCGCCCAACGTAAAGGCCGGGCGCAATACCACCGGATAACCGATTTTTGCTGCGGCTTCGAATCCTTCTTTCATGCTGCAGGCCACGAGCGACGGCAATACCGGTTCTCCCAACTCTTCGCACAGCTCCTTGAACAATTCTCGATCCTCAGCCCGCTCGATACTCTCGAACGATGTCCCCAGAATCTCCACCTGACACTCCTCGAGGATTCCTTTCCGGGCAAGCTGAACCGCCAGATTCAACCCTGTCTGGCCACCGAGACCGGGAACAATGGCATCGGGCCGCTCGTAACGGATAATCTTGGCCACATATTCCAAAGTCAACGGTTCCATATACACCTTGTCGGCAATATGGGTATCTGTCATGATCGTTGCCGGGTTGGAATTTGCAAGGATCACTTCGTAACCCTCTTCTTTCAAGGCGAGACAGGCCTGTGTCCCCGCATAGTCAAACTCGGCCGCCTGGCCGATTACGATCGGTCCCGAGCCGATCACCATTACTTTCTTTATATCGGTTCTCTTAGGCATGTGCGTGTTCCTCCATCATTTTAATGAACTTGTCGAATAAATAACCCGTATCCTGCGGACCCGGGGCGCTCTCGGGATGGAACTGGACCGCACAAATCCGATCCGCAACACATTCCACACCTTCGGCCGTACCATCGAAAAGATCGAGATGGGTAAGCGTAAGCCCTGTCCCCACCAACGAATCGGAATCAACGGCATAGCGGTGATTCTGCACGGCCATTTCAATTTTGCCGGTCCGGAGATCTCTTACGGGACGGCTACCGCAACAACCGAACTTCATCTTATATACTTTTGCCCCGTAAGCGAGTGCGATGATCTGATATCCGAGTGATAGGCCGAAGATAGGCAACCGGCCTTTCAACCGACGAACCGCCTCGATCGCCTCGACCGCGCACTCCGGATTCCCCGGGCCACTGGAAACGAGCAATCCGTCCGGACGAAAAGAGAGAATCTCTTCCGTAGTCGCATCATAGGGAACTACCGTTACATTACACCCTTTGGCATTGAGACGACGAATGACGTTGTACTTGATTCCGCAATCGACCGCCACTACATCGAAACGGTGATTCGGTGTACGCGACATCCAACGTTTCCGACAACTCACGCGTGAAACCGCATCTGTCGGCACCGGTGTTTCCGCAATGATTTTCAAAGCATCATCCCGGGATTTGTCTACATCGGCTATGAGTACCCGCTGGCTCCCTTCATCGCGGATGATCCGAGTCAGCTGACGGGTATCGATCCCGCTGATGGCCGGAATTCCGCACTCTTCCAATACCTCGCCGAGTGTTTTGGTATAACGAAAATTGCTCGGTGTGTCGTTGTATTCGCGAACCACCAATCCGCCGAGCGACGGAAATTTGGTTTCATAGTCTTCGTCCGTGATTCCGTAGTTGCCGATCAGCGGGTAGGTCATCACCACCATCTGATCGGTATAGGCGGGATCGGAAACGATCTCCTGATAACCGACCATGGAAGTATTGAAAACCAGCTCGTTTACCGCTTCCCGATCTGCTCCGAAACCATAGCCGTAAAATTCCAGTCCGTTTTCCAGGACGATTTTTTTCGTAAAAGGTTTCATATCATTCGTTTCAATTTATCATCAAACTCTTCCGCCGCATACACCGTCCGCCCGTTCACGAGCGTCAACACACTGCATCCTTGTACCTGCATGCCGGCAAATGGCGTACTGCGGCCCTTCGACCGGAACGTATCCGGATCAATCACATATTTCCGATTGAAATCGAGGACTGTCACATCGGCCGATTCCCCCGACTGCAAGGCCCCGCCGATTCCGAACAAACATCTCGGAGCTGCACTCATCAATTCCACCATACGTTCTTCGGGAATAAACCCTTTCATCACCAACCCGGTATAAATTATCGGAACCGCCGTTTCCAAACCCACGATTCCCATGGCACTGCCAGCAAGTCCACGCGACTTTTCGGCTGCCGTATGAGGAGCATGGTCGGTCGCGATCACATCGATCGTACCGTCAACTACCCCTGCAATCAAGGCCTCCCGATCCGCACGACTACGGATCGGAGGATTCATTTTGAAACGTCCGTCCTCCTGCAAATCTTCATCGCAAAGAATCAGGTAATGGGGAGCCGTCTCGCATGTTACGCCAATCCCTGCCGCTTTAGCTTTCCGGATAATCTCCACGCTCTCCTTGGTCGAAACATGACACACGTGATAACGACATCCGGTCCGGGCTGCCAGTTCGACGTCGCGGGCAACCTGTCGCCATTCGCTTTCCGAACATATCCCACGATGACCGTGTTCCCGAGCGTACACACCGTCGTGAATATAGCCCCCGCGCAACAATTCGTTCTCTTCACAATGGGCCACAATCGGTTTGCCGCACCGTGCCGCACGCCGCATCGCCTCCTCCATCAGAGCGGCATCCTGTACTCCTCGGCCGTCATCCGAAAATCCGACTACCGAAGCGCACAGTGCCTCGAAATCGACCAACTCTCCGTATCCTTTTTGCCCCCGCGTAATACAACCATACGGAAGCACCTTTACGACAGCTTCCCGGTGAATCTTTTCCAACTCCACGCCCAGGGATTCCGGGGAGTCGGGAGCAGGATCGAGATTCGGCATTGCACAAACCGTTGTAAAACCTCCGTGCGCTGCAGCCTCCGTCCCCGTACGAATCGTCTCTTTGGCCGGGAAACCGGGTTCGCGCAAATGCACATGCACATCAACCAGTCCGGGTATCACACGACAACCCCGAACGTCGAATACCTCGTCTTCCTCTCGGGGGAAAATCCCCGGAGCCACCGTTTCGATTCTCTCTCCGACAATCGACACGTCGGCATCGATGAATTTCCCATCCCGATAAACCGTGCCTCCTTTCAATACCTTGCGCTTACGCTCCCTCTCCTTCCCGCCGATCGACGACGCAGACAAAAAAGAAGGGTAACCCGAAAGTTACCCTTAAAAAACAATTATCGAAAATCCGAGAGCGGTACGGCCTTCACGACCGATATAATGGTGCGATTGCACATTGCGGACAATCCGTTTACAACTGCTCGTCGGAATCATCTCTTTCCCTTTCAATCCGGGCACAAAGGTACGGATTTTATATCGGCCATCAAAATTTTTCGGCTATTTTTCACCCGCATCCGGGAAGAAAAAAGGACCCCGACAGGAAAAAGTAGTCGAGAGTTTCCACCAACGGTATCATCAGCCGAGAATCGGTGAATTCGGTTGCGGTCAATCCCCGCTGCCCGATCGGGCAGCGAACTCCTTGCACCACTCAGAAATGCCGCATTCACCGCATCGCGGATTACGGGCCGTACACACGTAACGTCCGTGAAGGATGAGCCAATGATGTGCTACAGGGAGCAGATGAGCGGGAATATGCCGTGTAAGTTGTTGTTCGGTTTGCAAAGGAGTTTTGGCTCCACGCGTCAAACCGATCCGACGCGAAACCCGGAACACATGAGTATCGACCGGCATCACGTATTTGTTGTATATTACCGCTCCTACTACATTGGCCGTCTTACGACCCACACCGGGAAGTGTCTGGAGCAAGGCTATATCATCGGGAACCTGTCCGCCGAAATCGGCAACCAGTTTCCGGGACATGGCTGCCAAATGTTTTGCCTTGTTGTTCGGGTACGAAATGCTCCTTATGTATGGGAATATCTCCTCTACGGTCGCGTCCGCCATTGCTTCGGGGGTCGGAAACCGCTCGAAAAGCGCCGGTGTTGTCATATTGACCCGCCGGTCCGTACACTGTGCGGATAAGATGACCGCCACCAATAATTGAAACGGATTGTCATAATGCAATTCGCTTTCGGCAACGGGCATATGTTCCGAAAACCATTCGATTACCCCTTTGTAACGTGCTTCGATTCTCATGACAACAACTCTTCAGGTTTCTGTCTTACTCTCTTTTTCGATTTCGGAAACCCATACATTACCATCTGGTTTCTCCCGTTTTTATTTTGTCCAATACGGGCTCCCTATCTTTTGTCGATCCATCCGGCAGCCCCACAAGAGGACTCCACCTTTCTCTCCCCGTACTCTTTATTTTCCGCGGGTTTGCAAATACGACAGATCGTCCTGGCAGGACGATCTGTCGTATTTTTCATTCTCTTAATCGGAATTTTCCGCTATAGAAAATTCTCTTTTGCCTGCTATCGACTCTGGATCGTAACATCCAACGAAATTCCCAGTTGAATCTGGAACAACAGATCCATCTTTCCGGCCTTGATCGTTCCACTCAACTTACCGCTGCCTGTCCCCATACCTGCCACTTCAACAGGGCCATCATAACTTACGGAAACATCACCTTCGCTGCCCGATACGGAGATTCCACTCAAAGAGATCGGAATCGTTGCCTGCCCGATCATGAATCCGGACAAATCGACCTTGATCGTATTTTCGCTTTCGGCAGTCACCTGTACCGTTGCAGGAGATGGTTCTACACCGGTATAAGAAATATTCACTTCATACGAGCCCTCTACGCTCTGAGCAAGGGATTTCGTCTCTTCATCCTTGTCCTTGTCACAAGCAGTGAACAGCATGCACACAGGCAAAGCCAAGGCGCAGCACATCAACATTAATTTTTTCATTGTCAATTCAATTTTTTTCTTCGTTAAACAAATCGTATTCGATATTCTTTTATCTACTCTACCGGCATTCTCTTCGATCCGACAAAAACTCCTGTACAGTCCATACAGGTCAGCCCTCCGTCCCCTCAATCGATTTTCCACGACTTCGGTCACTCCTGGTCGAGTACGCTCAATTTCGCATATTTCCCGAGAAGCGTTTTCTTACCAAATCTTTCGTCGGCAAAAATAATCATAATTTTCATATCTGACGCAATATGTTCGATTCCGACAATTTTTCCCTTTCCGAATTTGGCATGCTCTACCGTCATGCCTACCCGATACCGATCACCGGAATGCGTTGCTGAAGAGTTATCCGGAATTTTGGAATCGGGAGCAACCTCCGTCTGCGAAGAGACGGAACGCACCCCCATCGTTCTGAATTTTCCGGAAGCGAGGCGTTCCTCGACGGATTTTGCCGGATATTTTTCCCTTTCGTACGACGATTTCTGACCGACCGGAACCATATCTCGCCGTGTATCGCGATTCCGTCCACCGGCAAAACGATCTCCTCGGGGAAAGTCACTGGTCCGGTTCCCGTCACTCTGACGGATGCCCCCATCCGTATCTCCGATCCCCTCTGGAGGTAAATCCACATATTCCCCATCCATTTCACGAATAAACCGACTCGGGCGGCTAAACTCCATCGAACCCCACTGACGAC
>CASDWR010000078.1 GCA_949284665.1 uncultured Rikenellaceae bacterium
ATCGACACCGGAAATCTTCACGGTCGTAATTGCATACCCTTCAAGTGAAGAGAGCAGAATACGACGCAGTGCATTTCCGATTGTCGTACCGAATCCCGGCTCCAACGGACGGAACTCAAACTTTCCGAAAGTGGAGGAGGACTCAAGCATAATCACCTTCTCAGGTTTTTGGAATGCTAAAATTGCCATAATGCTACTTTTTTAAATTACTACTTCGAGTAGAGTTCGACAATGAGTTGCTCCTTGATGTTTTCCGGGATATCCTCACGTTCGGGTTTTTGCATGAATTTACCGGACATCGTAGCGCTGTCCCACTCCAGCCAGGCATACCGATTGCGTTTGCCGGCCAGTGAATCCGTAATGACCTCGAGGCTTTTCGATTTCTCTCTCACGGCGACGATATCGCCTACCTTCAAACTGTACGAAGGAATATTTACGACTTGGCCATTGACCAAAATATGACGGTGTGAAACCAACTGACGAGCCGCTGCTCGCGTAGGAGCAATACCCAAACGGAAAACTACGTTATCGAGACGGCTTTCGAGCAATTTCAACAGATTCTCACCCGTGATACCTCCCATGCGGGAAGCTTCAACGAATGTCTTGTGGAACTGTTTCTCGAGTACACCATAAGTGATCTTCGCTTTCTGTTTCTCGCTAAGCATGACTCCATACTCGGAATTTTTCTTGCGTTTCCGCATAAGTCCATGTTGTCCGGGAGGATAATTCTTCTTTTCAAGAACTTTATCCACACCGAAAATAGCTTCTCCGAATTTACGGGCTATTTTACTTTTAGGTCCTATATATCTTCCCATTTTTTTCTTGATTTTTAGTTTTTTACATCAAAACGAATTTCCATACAACCGTTTTTCGAAAACACTTTCTGTTCGATTCCCGAACATATCAGACTCTACGACGGTTGGGCGGGCGGCATCCGTTATGGGGAAGCGGAGTGACATCGATAATCTCCATCACCTCGATACCGGAAGAATGAATGGTACGGATGGCAGATTCACGACCGGCTCCCGGGCCCTTGACATATACTTTTACCTTACGCAATCCCAAGTCATAAGCAACCTTTGCGCAATCAGCAGCAGCCGTTTGTGCAGCATAAGGGGTGTTTTTCTTCGATCCCCTGAAGCCCATCTTTCCGGCAGAACTCCAACTGATAACCTCTCCGGCACCGTTGGTCAGCGTGACAATCACGTTATTGAAGGTCGAATGAACAAACGCCATTCCCACGGCATCGACCTTAACAACTTTCTTTTTAACTGTTCCTGGTTTTTTTGCCATAACTTTCTCAAATTACTTGGTTGCTTTTTTCTTGTTGGCCACGGTCTTTTTCTTACCCTTGCGAGTACGGGCATTATTTTTCGTGCTCTGTCCTCTCACGGGAAGACCCAGACGGTGACGGATACCGCGGTAACAACCTATATCCATCAGACGTTTGATGTTAAGCTGGACGATCGAACGGCATTCTCCTTCTACCTTGATACCGCTCTCGGCTATCGCACTACGAATGGCCGAAACCTGATCGTCATTCCAATCCTGCACTTTGGTATCGTAATCGATACCCGCCATGTCGAGGATCTTGCGGGCGGTACTGCGACCTATACCATAAATATAGGTCAAGCCTATCTCGCCCCGTTTGTTTTTTGGTAAATCAACACCTACTATACGTGCCATAAATCTTTTTTTCGCTTTTAATTTTAATTACCCTTGGCGCATTTTGAACTTGGGGTTCTTCTTGCAGATCACATAAAGTTTACCTTTACGTTTTACGATCTTGCAATCTTCGCTTCTCTTTTTAATTGATGCTTTTACTTTCATTTTTCAAACATCTTTTACTGTTGACTAATCCACCGGACGCCCCGGACCTGCCGCACCATGCAACGTCTCCCATTCACGAACGGGATTGTTTCACGCCACCAGCGGCATGCTCTCCGTCGACGAAAATTCCGGTCGTTTTCGTCCTGGCTGCCTACTTGTAACGGAAAGATATCCGCCCCTTGGTCAAATCGTAGGGCGACATCTCCACTTTCACCTTATCGCCGGGAAGAATCTTGATATAGTGCATTCTCATCTTACCCGAGATATGGGCCGTAATCACATGGCCGTTGTCGAGTTCCACTCTGAACATGGCATTCGACAATGCCTCGATAATCGTTCCGTCCTTTTCAATAGCAGTCTGTTTTGCCATAGAGTTCTAATTTTTTAATGCTTTTTCGATAATATCAAAATCCGTAAGTACATCGGGGCCATTTTTGTGGATCGCTATTGCGAACTCGAAATGCGCCGATGGCTTTCGGTCTCTGGTACGGACCGTCCATCCATCGTTTTCGAATACTACGTGTTTCGTTCCCAAATTAATCATGGGTTCCACACACAACACCATACCTTCTTTCAGAAGGGGGCCTCTGCCTCTGGCTCCGTAATTGGGGACTTCGGGATCCTCATGCATGTCCCTGCCGAGTCCATGGCCTACCAATTCGCGGACAACGCCATAGCCGTACCTTTCGGCGTGTTCCTGCACGGCAGCGGAAATATCGCCTATCCGGTTTTCCGCTTTTGCCTGTGCGACACCTTTATAAAGAGCTTCTTTGGTTACGCGTAGAAGTTGAGCAACTTCCGGAGCAATCTCCCCCACCGCAAACGTATATGCGGAATCGCCATAGAACCCCTTCATAACCGTGCCACAGTCCACCGAAACGATGTCGCCCTCCTTGAGTACATAATCCGAAGGAATGCCATGCACCACCTGTTCGTTGACTGAAATGCAAAGCGTATTCGGAAAACCTCCGTACCCGAGGAAGCCTGGAACTGCTCCGTGAGAACGAATAAAATCTTCGGCTATCGCATCCAGCTCGCGCGTGGTCACACCCGGTCTGACGTGTTTCCCCACTTCGGCCAATGTTGCGCTGACCAACAGATTGTTCTCACGCAGCAATTCTATCTCTTCCTGTGTCTTTAAATATATCATTTTGCCTTTTAAGAACTCTTCGTCCACAGATTCGATTATCCCTGACGCCCCTTAATCCGGCCGGTCTTCATCAGACCGTCGTAATGACGCAACAACAGGTAGCTTTCAATCTGCTTGAGAGTGTCGAGAACGACACCCACCAGGATCAACAACGACGTTCCTCCGAAAAAGAGCGCAAACTGTTGATTGATTCCCAATTTCGCTGCAAACGCAGGCAAGATGGCCACGATAGCGAGGAAAATGGAACCCGGCAGAGTAATTCTCGTCATGATGGTGTCGATATAACGGACCGTCTCTTTACCCGGTTTGATTCCGGGAATGAAACCGCCGTTACGTTTCAGATCATCGGCCATCATGTTGGGATTCACGATAATTGCAGTGTAAAAATAAGTAAACGCAACTACCAACAAACCGAATACGAAATTGTACCAGAATCCGGTGTAATTGGCAAATGCCGCAGCAAATCCTTGCGTTGCTTCGAACCGGCCGAAGAACATCGGGATAAACATCAAAGCCTGAGCGAAAATGATAGGCATCACGTTCGCAGCATTGATTTTCAGCGGGATGTACTGTCTCACACCTCCATACTGCTTGTTTCCGACAATCCGTTTGGCATATTGTACGGGAACTTTGCGAGTCGCCTGCACGAGTGCGATACTGGCCATGAAAACCAAGTAAAGCAACACGAACTCAACGACAAGCATCACCAGACCGCCCGTACTCTCCGTCAAACGGGAGTTGAATTCAGCCACAAGTGCTCGCGGCAGGCGGGCGATGATTCCGACCATGATAATCAGGGAGACACCGTTCCCGATTCCCTTGTCGGTAATCTTTTCTCCAAGCCACATCACGAACATCGTTCCGGCAATCATCACCGCCATGGCGCTGAACTTGAAAAAGAAACTGGCTCCTCCAAGGACGAAGGCAGATTCCGGAAGTTTGGCAGACAAATTCGTCAGATAAGCAGGACCTTGCAGTAAAAGCACTACAATGGTCAGGTATCTGGTCCACTGGTTAATTTTGCGGCGCCCGCTTTCACCCTCTTTCTGGAGTTTCTGGAAATAAGGTACTACGATTCCCAGCAACTGGATTACGATAGAGGCCGAAATGTAAGGCATGATACCCAAGGCAAAAATCGAAGCATTGGAGAAAGCACCACCGGAAAAGATATCCAGCAGTCCCATCAGTCCGTTACCTTCCACCTGACTCTCCAAAGCAGCCAATTGGTTGGGATCGATACCCGGGATCACCACAAAACTACCAAATCTATAAATAAGAAGGAGACCCAACGTATAGAGAATTCTTTTACGCAGCTCCTCGATCTTAAATATATTTTTGATGGTTTCTATAAGTTTCTTCACGGCTTTACGCGTATTTTAGAGTTTGATTATTTTCCCTTCTTTCTCCTCGATAGCGGCAACCGCACTTTTGCTGAATGCGTGTGCCGACACGGTCAGAGCCTTCGAAACGGCACCGTTTCCGAGAATTTTCACCTTATCGTTTTTAGAAACGAATCCGGCCTCGACAAGCGTTTCGATGGTAATCTCGCTCAGATTCTTTTCAGCAGCGAGTTCTTCGATCACACTGAGGTTGATCGGGCGGAACTCCACTCTTTTACGGTTTGTAAAACCGAACTTTGGCAGACGTCTTTGCAGAGGCATCTGACCTCCTTCAAAACCCAGTTTCGAAGAGTATCCGGAACGCGACTGTGCTCCTTTATGGCCGCGAGTCGAGGTACCCCCATGACCCGAGCCTTGTCCGCGTCCGATTCTTTTCTCGTGGTGCGTCGATCCCTTGGCGGGTTTCAAATTACTTAAATTCATCGTATCGAAATCAATTTAATTTACACAACAACTATTATTTGACGGCCTCGACCTTTACAAGGTGTTTCACCTTCTCGATCATACCGAGAATGACAGCCGAATCCTCATGTTCCACACTCGCATTGATTTTGCGGAGTCCGAGGGCATCGAGGTTTTTCTTTTGAGCGGCAGTAGCTCCGATACGGCTTCTGACCTGTGTTATTTTCAATTTTGCCATTATTCGCTGTAGGATTATCCGTTAAACACTTTGTCCAATGAGATGCCGCGTACCTGAGCTACGGAATGGGCATCACGAAGTTCGAGGAGGGCATTGACCGTTGCTTTCACGAGGTTGTGCGGGTTGGACGATCCCTTGCTTTTGGCGAGTACGTTTTTGATCCCCACGCTCTCGAACACGGCACGCATGGCACCACCTGCAATCACTCCTGTACCGGGGGCTGCCGGAAGGATGACTACTTGCGAACCCCCGTAACGGGATTCCTGTTTGTGAGGAATAGTCCCATTGATGATAGGCACTTTGACCAGATTCTTTTTTGCATCTTCCACGCCTTTGGCAATTGCGGAAGTAACCTCACCGGCCTTGCCCAAACCGTAACCTACCACGCCGTTTTCATTGCCGACCACTACAATAGCCGAAAAACTGAATGTACGACCACCTTTGGTTACCTTGGTAACACGCTGAATGCTCACGAGTCTGTCCTTGAGCTCGAGGTCGCTGGTTCTGACTTTTTTTATGTTGGTATTTGCCATAATTGCGCTTAGAATTTAAGACCACCCTCTCTGGCGGCATCAGCTAACATTTTTACTCTTCCGTGATAAAGATATCCGTTTCTGTCGAAAGATACGGTAGTGATCCCCTTCTCTTTCGCACGCTCAGCGGCGAGCTTGCCGACAATGGCAGCTTCCTGACACTTGTTCACTTTTGCGGTCTGTTCAGCGACCTCTTTGTCCCGCGAAGATGCGGAAGCCAGCGTAACACCCTTCACGTCGTCGATAAACTGAACGTAAATCTGCTTGTTGCTCCTGTACACACTCATGCGAGGACGATCTGCGGTTCCGTTCACCTTCTTGCGGATCCGCATCTTGATTCTCTCTCTTCTTTCGGTTTTATTCAATGACATAGCTCTACGTTTTTACTATTTTGCATTAGCGGACTTACCGGCCTTACGACGGAGTTGTTCGCCGACGAACTTGATACCTTTACCCTTGTAAGGCTCGGGCTTACGCAGCGACCTGATTTTCGCAGCCACCTGTCCGATAAGTTGTTTGTCTGCGCTTTTAAGCGTAAGGATCGGATTCCCTTTCTTTTCTGCGAAGACTTCGGCCTTCACTTCCGGGGGAAGCATCAGGAAGATATCGTGTGAATAACCGAGAGAGAACTCGATGATCTGCCCCTTGACTTCGGCTTTAAAACCGACGCCGATGAGTTCCTGTTTGATTTCGTAGCCTTTCGAAACGCCTTCCACCATGTTATGGATAAGTGCGCGATAGAGCCCGTGCAACGAGCGGTGGCGTGGCTGATCCGTAGGACGAGTAACTGTCAATACGTTTCCCTCCACGGTCACCTTGATATCCGAATCCACTTTTTGACTCAAGGCGCCCAGAGGTCCTTTCACGCTTACCACGTTATCCTCGGAGACCGTAACGGTCACTCCGGCGGGCAAGTTTACAGGTAATTTTCCTATTCTTGACATTGTTTGAAATATATGATTCGTTTCTTTTCTTTTTCTGGAGTCGAGTGCAGATTCCCACGATCCGGACACCCTTTCCGTTTCCAACCGTGGATCATTTTCCTGTTTCGGAAGCCGATCCGTCATTTGTCCCGGCGGGTGTTTCCCTGATGACGGCGGTCGAGCCGTATTCCTGAACGGGACCGTACCGTGTCGTCTCTTTTTCGACTAATAGATATAGCAGAGTACTTCGCCACCTACATTTTCCTGACGGGCCTTCTTGTCCGTCATGATTCCTTTCGGAGTAGAGAGAATAGCGATTCCGAGGCCATTGAGCACTTTCGGCATGTTCGCCACATTGGCATAACAACGCAAACCGGGACGGCTGACACGCTGAAGTCCCTTGATGGCATTGGTTTTGGTAGCCGGATGATACTTGAGGGCAATTTTAATCGTCGGATGGCCCTTTTCGTCCGTGCCGAACTTGTAGGCAAGGATATAGCCTTGCTCGTACAGGATCTTGGTTATCTCCTGTTTCATTTTTGAACCGGGAGCTTCAACCACCTTGTGGTTGGCTTTCACCGCGTTTCTAATCCTGGTCAGAAAATCCGCAATTGGATCTGTCATAGTGATTAAAAAGTTAAAAATTAATAAAATTTGCAGTCGTTTTAAAATTGCTGCACAAAAGTACATTTTTATTCTCACAATCGAATCCCCGGGAGAGAGAAAATTCTTCATTTCCCGCAGTTTTTCGATATTTTTCTTTCGAAACGGATTGTTTTTGCCCGTTTCGACCGGACTTGCGAAGTGTCCACCGTGTACGACATTTCCGGATCGCAATGCCGGCGGCCATCCGAAAGGAGGCCTTTACGGCATTGCGATCCGGCAGTCGAACCGTCGGGATTCGCAAGAAATTACCACGACGCTTTCTTCACACCGGGTATCAACCCCTTCGAAGCCATCTCGCGGAACTGAATACGGCTGATGCCGAACTGGCGGATATAGCCTTTCGGACGGCCGGTCAGTTTGCAACGGTTGTGGAGACGTACAGGATTGGAGTTGCGGGGCAACTTGCACAATCCTTCCAAATCGCCGGCTTCTTTGAGAGCAGCCCGTTTGGCAGCGTATCTCTTCACGAGTTTGAGGCGTTTAACCTCACGTGCTTTCATTGACTCTTTTGCCATGATCCTATTTGTTCTTTTTAGCGTTTTTAAACGGAAGACCGAATTCACGCAACAAGGCATAAGCCTCTTCGTCGGTCGGTGCCGAGGTCACGAACGTGATCTCCATGCCGAAGATTTTGGTAATCTTGTCGATATCGATCTCCGGAAAAATAATCTGTTCGGAGACACCCAGGGTATAGTTTCCGCGACCGTCGAACTTTTCGTCGATTCCCTTGAAGTCGCGGATACGGGGCAAAGCCACGGCGATCAGCCTCTCCAGG
>CASDWR010000079.1 GCA_949284665.1 uncultured Rikenellaceae bacterium
CCGGGAATAGCAAAGAACATGGCCATAAGCACACTCGCACATGCTGTGAACGCCAATTTCAGCCGTATCCAGTTCAACCCAGACCTGCTGCCTAACGAAGTGACCGGAACTCTGATATAATCCCAGAAGAAAGAGGAGTTCACTGTCAAAAAAGGTCCCGTATTCGCCAATTTTGTCCTGGCGGACGAAATCAACCGATCGCCGGCCAAAGTGCAAAGCGCGTTGCTCGAGGCGATGCAGGAACGTCAGGTGACCATCGGCGACGATACCTTTCCGTTGCCGGAGCCGTTCCTTGTATTGGCGACACAAAACCCGCTGGAACAGGAAGGAACCTATCCCCTGCCCGAAGCGCAGGTCGACCGTTTCATGCTCAAGGCGAAAATCACTTACCCGAAAAAACAGGAAGAGTACGACATCGTACGCATGAATCTGCAAGGCAACTATCCCAAACCGAACCGCGTCATTTCACCGGAAGATATCGTGAAGGCACGCGACGTGGTAAACGACGTCTACATGGACGAAAAGATCGAGAAATACATCATCGATATTATTTTCGCCACCCGTGAACCGCAGGAATACAATCTGCAGAAACTTGCACCGATGATCTCCTACGGAGGTTCTCCCCGTGCCAGCATCTCGTTGGCCAAAGCGGCCAAAAGTTACGCATTCATTCGCAGAAGGGGTTACGTGATTCCGGAAGATGTTCGCGCCGTATGCCACGACGTATTGCGCCATCGTATCGGACTCACCTACGAGGCCGAAGCCGAAAACGTCTCCACCGAGGAAATCATCACCGAAATCCTCAACGCCGTAGAGGTACCCTGATCTTTCCGATCGCATCCTCCGGAAAAGGAGTTGCAAACAAAAAACAGGGAAGCATACCCTTCCCGATTTCCCGACATGTAAAACGACAGCCATTTGGAAAACAGCAGCGACATACTCAAACAGGTCCGCAAGATCGAAATCAAAACGCGTGGTCTGAGCAACGACATCTTTGCCGGGCACTATCACAGCGCTTTCAAGGGGCGTGGCATGGCTTTCAGTGAAGTGCGGGAATACCGCCCGGGAGACGATGTCCGCGACATCGATTGGAATGTAACCGCACGCAGCCGCAAACCCCATATCAAAATTTACGAGGAAGAGCGTGAACTGACTATGATGCTGTTGGTCGACGTGAGCGGCTCGCGCATGTTCGGGACCACCGACAAACTCAAAAAGAACATCGCAACCGAGATTGCGGCAACACTCGCTTTCTCCGCAGCCCAAAATAACGACAAGGTGGGATGCCTCTTCTTCAGCGACAGAATCGAGAAATTCATCCCTCCGAAAAAGGGCCGCTCGCACATTCTGATGATCATCCGCGAACTGATCGAATTCACACCCCAGGATACCACCACGAATATGGCCGAACCGCTCCGTTTTCTCACCAACGCACTAAAGAAACGTTGTACCACATTCATGCTCTCCGATTTCATCGACAATGATGTCAAAACATTCGAAGATGCTTTGAAAATTGCTTCGAGCAAACACGACATCGCAGGAATCCGAATCTACGATCCGCGCGAAACCGAACTGCCCGATATCGGAATCGTGGAGTTGAAAGATGCGGAAACCGGTCGCAAGGTTTGGACCGATACTTCCTCGCCGACAATCCGTGAAACATACCGTCGCAATTGGGAAGAGTCCAGCAGACAAGTAGATACCGTCATGAAGCGTTGCCGTGTCGATTCCGTCGCCGTCGCGACCGACGAAGATTACGTCAAGTCCCTGATCAAACTTTTCAAACAACGATAACCATGTCCGGAAAAACCTTTTTATCTCTTATGTTTCTGCTCTCCGGACTCGTTGGGACATCCGTTCGGTCGCAAACGGTCACTCCGGAGGTACGCGCCGTACTTTCTCCCGACAGCATCTCGATAGGCGACCACTTCACCTTGGAAGTGACCGTTTCGAAGGACATCATGCAGGTTGTCGACTTCCCCCGATTTCAAGGAACGTTGGGTAATCAACTCGACCTGCTTAAAGAGATGCCTATCGATACCATTGCAAAAGAGGGTCGACGACATACCCTCTCCAAGAAGTATCGTCTGACTACCGTCTACGAAGGGAATTACGACCTGGGGCGATTCCCGGTTCTCTATATGGACAAGAACATCGTCGACACGCTCTACTCGATCGACTCGCTGCATCTGTTGGTAACGACATTCCCGATCGATACGGCGACCCAAACCATTTACGATGTCAAACCGCCTGTGGATACTCCCCTGTTATTGAGCGAAATCAAAGGGTATCTGCTTGGCGGAGCAATTCTTCTCGCCGTACTCGTTTCGTCGATCTATTTCCTGCTGAATCGGCGCAAAGGAAACTCGGTCCCGGTCGTAAAGCCTGCCACCAAGGAACCGCCCCATGTACGGGCAATCCGTGAGCTGGAACAGTTACACAACCAGAAAGTATGGCAAAACAACAAACATAAACTCTATTATACCCGCCTGACCGACATTCTGCGTGAATATCTGGGAGGACGCTACGGAATACGTGCCATGGAGATGACGTCGGACGAAATTCTCGACGCCATGAAAGAGATCGAACTCCCGGGGAAAAATGCTTCCAATCTGCACGAATTACTCCGAACCGCCGATTTGGTCAAATTCGCCAAGTATGTCCCGGATGCCGACCGCAATGAAGAGGCTTACACAAACCTCTATTATTTCGTGGAAGACACCAAAGAGATGCCGGAAGAGAAACCGGTCGGGGAGACGGGTCCGGACAACATTCAAATGTCATGAAAAATTCGCTTCATACGAGAACAGGGGTTTGCTTAATGATTTGCATTCTTTGCAACACTCTGATGTACGGGCAAATGCACCCTGAACGACGATTTATCCGTTCCGGGAATAAAGCCTACGAAGGGTTGAACTACTCCGACAGCGAAAAAGGGTATCGTACGGCACTGACAAAAAATCCGCTTTCATTCGAGGCCGGATTCAATCTGGGTGACGCCCTCTACAAGCAAGGAAACTATGAGGATGCTGCCAAAACGTTCTCGGAAATGGAGAAGAACAATCCGACTCTTTCCCCCCAGGAGCAGGCAAAAGCGTGGTATAATGCTGGGAACTCTCTTTTTCAACAACAGAAATATCAGGAAGCATTCGACGCATACCGCCAATCGTTACGGCTCAATCCGGACGACATGGAAGCCAAATACAATCTGGCTTATACGAAAAAATTCCTTGACCAGAACAACCAGAATAACCAGAATAACCAGAATAACCAGAACAACCAGAACAACCAGAACAACGATCGGGATAAACAGGATCAAAACAATCAGGATAATCAACAGGACCGGAACGAAGGGGGTGATCAGGATAAAAAGGATAATCCCGAAGAGGGAAAACCAGATGCTTCACCGAATCGTCCGAACGGCATGAATGAAAAGGAGGCCGAACAAATGCTCGAAGCCGTACAACAGCAGGAAGACAAAACCCGCGAAAAGTTGAAGGGGAAAAAGGTGCCTGCCGTTGGGAAATCAGGGAAAAACTGGTAATGTCGTTGTTGAGCCGAACAGACAAAGGGGGCATTCGGAGATGAAACATCGAGCTGAAAACAACCGTACACTGCAACTGACCCCGGCCGAACGTGAACGTTTCAGCCGACAGTTGATTCGTTGCCGATCGTCATTAGGCTTGGAAGAGGTGACGAACCGGACCCTGGTCGGAGACATTGTTGAAGTGGTGAAGATGTTACCGGACTCTTTTGCCGACATGATTTTCATCGATCCTCCGTACAATCTCACGAAAAACTACAATGGTACGAGGTTCAATTCACGCAGCGAGGAAGAGTACATGTATTTTCTCCGATCGTGGTTTCCGCAGGTCTGTCGCCTGCTTAAACCGGGAGGGAGTCTCTATTTGTGCGGCGACTGGCACAACACCGCCATGTTGCAGCAAATCATGAGCGAACACCTTACAATCCTCAACCGGATTACATGGCAGCGAGAAAAAGGACGGGGAGCCAAGAAAAACTGGAAAAATGCCATGGAAGACATTTGGTTCGGTGTCGTTGATCCTAAAAAATACTATTTCGATGCTGCAGCCGTCAAGCAAAAACGCCGGGTATTGGCTCCTTACAAGGACAAGGAAGGCAAACCCAAGGACTGGACAACGACTGAAACGGGGAAGTTCCGTTTGACCTGCCCGTCCAACTTTTGGGATGACATAACGGTTCCATACTGGTCGATGCGCGAAAACACCGATCACCCGACACAAAAACCCGAAAAATTACTGGCCAAACTTATTCTGGCATCATGTCCTCCGGAAGGTCTGGTGTTCGACCCGTTTCTCGGTTCAGGCACAACTTCGGTTACGGCGAAGAAACTGGGGCGTCGGTATTGCGGAGTGGAAATCGACGAGGAATATGCTTGTTGGGCGGAAAAGAGGCTTGAAATGGCCGATCTCGACCCCTCGATACAGGGATACAGCAATGGCGTCTTCTGGGAACGGAACACCCTTACGACACAAAAGAGGGACCGGAAACGAGAATCGGCCTTGCTCCTGAATGACTGCCAGCTCCAACCGTAAAGCAAAAAAGAGAAAAACGAAATATGGAAATCACAAGATTCGCAAATCCTCATCTGCTTTGGCTGTTAACGATCCTTGTACCGTTGATCGCCCTCTATGTATACCGGACGTTGCGGGGAGGTGCCTCGATCACTATCTCGACCACCCGATCGCTGGAAAAGACTCCCAGGACCGCCAGATATTATCTGAGGCATCTGCCTTTCATTCTGCGATGCCTGGCCTTGGCATTGTTGATCGTGGCCCTGGCACGGCCGCAAACCAGTCATCAGAACAGGACTTCAACCACGGAAGGTATCGATATCGTGCTGGCCATGGACGTTTCGGGCAGCATGCTTGCTCGCGACTTCGAACCCGATCGCATCTCCGCAGCACGCGAAGTAGCCGGAAAATTCATCAACGACAGGCCCAACGATCGAATCGGGCTGGTGGTTTTTGCCGGTGAAAGCTTCACGCAAAGTCCTCTGACTACGGATAAAAGTTCGCTGCTGACACTACTCGGTCAAATCCGAAGCGGAATTATCGAAGACGGTACCGCCATCGGAAACGGATTGGCAACGGCTATCAATCGACTCAAGGAGAGCACGGCAAAAAGCAAAGTGGTCATCTTGCTGACAGACGGCGTAAACAACAGCGGACAAATCGCCCCACAGACTGCTGCCGAAATCGCCCAGACCTACGGGATCAAAGTATACACCATCGGTGTCGGAACACGTGGAACGGCTCCATATCCCGCTTATGATGCATGGGGTCACCTTGTTTTCCAACCGATGAAAGTCGAAATCGACGAACAAATCCTCACGGATATCGCCACACAAACCGGTGGAGCATATTTCCGTGCCACGGACAAAACAAGCCTTTCGGAGATCTACGATCAAATCAACACGCTCGAAAAAACTGAAATCGAAACCAATGAATTCGTCTCATACGATGAACTTGCCGTGCCGTTCATGCTGTGGGCATTGCTGCTGCTCGTTACCGAATTCATCATCAAAAACCTGTGGTTGCGCCGCATCCCTTAAAATATCAGAATACAACGACATATGTTCAGATTCGCAAATTCGGAATATCTTTTTCTATTGTTGCTGGTACCATTGCTGGCGGGAGGTTTCGTATATGCCGCCCACAACCGTAAAACGCGTTTAGCACGTTTTGGAAAGGCAGTGACGCTTGCCGGGTTGATGCCGGACGCTTCACCGAAAAGAATACGCAACAAATTCATTCTCTATCTTCTTGCTGTTACGTTGCTCATATTCGCCCTCGCAAGGCCCCAATTCGGCGCCCGACTTCGGGAAGTAGAACGCGAAGGCATCGAGATTATGCTGGCCGTAGACGTGTCCAATTCGATGCTGGCCGAAGATTTCGA
>CASDWR010000080.1 GCA_949284665.1 uncultured Rikenellaceae bacterium
AAGTCCGTTACCGAATGCTATGACCAGTAGCGCAGCCAGAGCGACGTACTCCGAGGTAATCAGAGCAGGCATGGCAAGTAACAGATAACCGGTTGCCATGACGATGAGACCAGCAATGATCGTCCCCTTGTAGTTTTTCAAACTGTCGGCAATCAGACCGCCGACAAGGGCGAGAATATAGATCGCACCGTAAAAAATGGAATAAAGTTTCCCGGCAGCCTCACCCGTCATGCCGAATTTCGACATCAGGAAGAGTGTCAGGATTGCCATCATGGTATAGAAGCCGAAGCGTTCTCCCATGTTTGCCAATGCGGCTGGAATCAATCCTTTGGGTTGGTTCTTGAACATAAAACAGAATCTTGAATTAGTAATTAATCGATAAATTTTACCATCCTTGAATAATAACAAAAATAGAGAATGCCGAATGCAAAAACAAACTCGCGCAGGTTTTTTGCTGGGGCGTTGTCTACATCAGACAAATATATGAAAAATATTTCAGCAATTTGCAGTCTGAAGAAAAAATCGTACCTTTATAGTGGTAAACTCAAAACATCATTCCATGGGTGCTCCGTTGAAAATTATTGAAAATGATCCGTGGCTCCAGCCCGTCGAAGGAGAGATCACGTATCGGCATGAAATGTATCTCAATGCGTTGAAACGAATCGAGCGATCGAGTGGAAGCATTGTCGATTATGCCAATGGGTATCGTTATTTCGGTTTTCAACGTGATGATGAGGCATGCGGCTGGTGGTTCCGTGAATGGTTGCCCGGTGCACGAGAGGTCTATCTTTTCGGAGATCTGAACGGATGGGAGCGCAAGTCTTTGCCTTTGTCGAAAGGGAAAGACGGTGTGTGGAGCATATTCCTCTACGATAAAACTTATGGTAAGGCACTGAAGAATGGGTCGATGTACAAGATTCTCGTATATGGCGACAACGGATGGCACGAACGTATTCCCGCCTATGCGAAAAGAGTGCTCCAGGACGATACGACCAAAGATTTTACTGCCCAGTTCTGGGAATCCGGATCGTTTGACTGGAGTGGAGACACTTTCGATATGGCGAACCTCGACGGTCTTTACATTTATGAGTGCCACGTCGGAATGGCTCAGGAGAAGGAAGGGGTAGGAAGCTATGCCGAATTTGCAGACCATGTTTTGCCGCGCGTCAAAAAGTTGGGATACAATGCAATTCAGTTGATGGGGATCGCCGAACATCCGTATTATGGCAGTTTCGGTTACCATGTATCGAGTTTTTTTGCTCCATCTTCTCGGTTCGGGACACCAGAAGAGTTGAAATCTTTGATTAAACGGGCACATGAGATGGATATTGCCGTCATCATGGACCTTGTACATGCGCATTATGTCAAGAATATCAATGAAGGATTGAATGAACTCGACGGAACCGATCACCTCTATTCTCCATCCGGAGAGGCAGGTTATCAACCGTATTGGGATTCCAAACTGTTTGATTACGGTAAGTCGGAAGTCTCCCATTTCCTGTTGTCGAATACCAAATACTGGCTCGATGAGTTCCATTTCGACGGGTATCGTTTCGATGGGGTTACGTCCATGATTTACAAACACCACGGTTACACCGATTTCGATGCCCGGGAGAAATTCTTTGACGACTCCGTCAATCGCGATGCAATCTGCTATCTGACACTCGCCAACAGATTGATACACGATTTCCGTCCATCTGCCGTGACGATTGCCGAGGATGTGAGCGGCATGCCAGGCATGTGTATTCCGATCGATGATGGAGGGATCGGGTTCGATTATCGTTTGGCCATGGCCATCCCCGATTTCTGGATTCGCATGTTGAAAGATATTCCGGATGAGGAATGGAATATCTGGGATATATGGAATATTATGACGGATCGTTTGCCTGCCGTAAAGACAGTGGCGTATTGCGAATCTCATGATCAGGCACTTGTCGGCGACAAGACGATCGCATTCCGCCTGATGGACAAGGAGATGTATACCGGTATGAGCCGAACGGCAGAAAACCTGTTGGTCGACAGGGGCATAGCATTGCATAAAATGATTCGTTTGGTAACCATTTCGCTCGGAGGACAGGCATATCTGAATTTCATGGGCAACGAGTTCGGACATCCGGAATGGATCGACTTCCCGCGGGAAGGCAATGGGTGGAGTTACCGCTATGCCCGTCGACAATGGTCTCTTGCAGACAATGGTCTTCTGCGTTATTCCTATTTGAATGATTTCGACGAAGCGATGCTTTCAATGGTCAAAAGATACGAGATCATGAAACAGGGATATGCTTTCAATCGAGCAATGGATGAAGAGAACAAGACGATGGTGTTCAGTCATTCGGATGTCGTTTTCATTTTCAACTGGCATCCATCGAGGAGTATTCCCGATTACGTGGTACCTGTCCCGGAATCGGGTAGATATCGTATCGTTTTATCTACCGACGACGAAAAGTTCGGCGGTCAGGGCAGGAACGACATGTCGGTTGCACATTTCAGCTTTGCGAAAAAAGAGGCAAACGGTGAAATGAGACATTACATAAAGGTTTACAACACATGTCGTACGGCAACCGTTTTGAAAAGAATGGATTGACGGAGGGGTATTATAGCTTTTCGAGTCGACTTAAACCGATATACCAAATATACCCGCACACTTGTTCATATCCCATTGAGTGGAGAATTTCCATATAATCCTTGACCTGTTTGTGATGGGTCGGAGAGGTTTCGAGACCGAATTTGTAGTCCACAACGGTCGCCTCTTGCCCGCGAATCATCACCCGGTCCGGGCGATAAAGTCGGTCACCGGGTACGATGATGTCGTTTTCGTTGCGTATTTCGTCCCAGGTCCCGTCGAACCATTCCCGGATCACGGGATTTGCGAATGCCCGGTCAATGTTGGCTCTCAATTCAGCGATTTCCGTCTCGTTCAGTACCGCATCGTTGCGTAATGACAGAATGGCTGTTTCGACATCGACCGAAGTGCGTGCCTGCTCAAAAATCCGGTGCATCAGAATACCGTAATTACGCGGGGAGAATCGTCGGTCCGACACGCCGTCGTCAGTGTAACGTCGCGTATCTAGACGGATTCCGATTCGTCCGCCTGTGGGAAGAGTCGTAAATGGAATATTTAATGCATCGACCGATGACGTACTTTGCTCCGGATGTGTCGGGTGCCCGAAGGTGATGACTCGGAGATTCTCTTCTTCCGTAATTTTACCGACAAGATTCCCGATTCTGGCCTCTCCGTTTTCCTCCGTGATGACACGGCCGATCAAAGCATCGATTCTTTCCGACGATGAGGTGGCCGAATCGGGAATCATCAGATGGAGTTCCTCCCTCGCTCTGGTCAAGGCGACATAAAACAGATTCAGATTGTCTATGTGGGACATTACATATTCACGACAATAGTCCCCGGCAAAGATGGAGTCGGACATCGATTGTTGAAATCCGATCGGGAACGAAATCTGCTCTCTGTCGAACGACTGCGGTGAGGTCCAGATAATGGAGTGGGTGATCGGCAGCATTTTCCAGTTGCAGTATGGCAATATGACGACTTTATAGCCAAGGCCTTTCGACCGATGGATGGTGTCGATTGTAATGGCATCGCCGTTCGATGGCATGGCCATGGATTTGTCTTTGCCGTTCTCTTCCCACCAATCGATGAACAGGGATAGATCGGCGATATGATCATTACAGAAAGAGATGATCTGTTCATGAAGAGCTTGCAGATATGGAACCTCTTCCGTCCGATTTTGCAGACCGTAACGCATGACTGTCTCTTCGAAACCCTCCTCTGGCGAAAGCAAACGCAAACGATTGAAAAACTTTTGATCGGCATCGGAAAGTGCCATATCGAACGGCTGGCCGAACCATTCGTTGTACAAGGCAACGGTGATCGAATCATTTCCTCCGACAGCCAGTTTCATACAGTTGATGAGGAAACGACATACGGGAGCGGAACCGATCGTAAGCGCGTCTTGCGTTATTACATCGTACCGATAGGGGAGTTCGGGATGCTCGCTTTTGTATGCCAACAGAAGGGAAGCGATGGAGCGAGCCTCTTCGTTGCGTCGAACAAGGATGGCGATGTCTCGGGGGGCATAACCCCGTTCCTGCAAGGTTTCGATCATCCGGATGACCGGCGGTACGGCAATCCCGGTCTCGTCACGGCCATAATAGGTAAGTGTGACATATCCCCCCTGCTGATCTTCTCGAGGCCCGGGAGTCTGAAGATAATCTTTATAGGCTTTTTTTAGGGTATCCGTCAATTCGGCGACCAGTTTGTTGCCAATTCGTTTCTCTGCAGCAGCCTGTTCCAACATTGAGTTGATGGCTCGATTGTCCGTATCGACACATTCGCCGATAAGAACATTGTTGAATTCGACAATGTTCAATTTGCTGCGAAAATTGTTTTGCAACGACACGCATGTCGTCCGCTCGAATTCCGAAGCTGCTTTTTCTGCAAGAATGCTCCAGTCACCACCGCGCCAGCGATAGATGGATTGTTTTACATCGCCGACCAGCATGACCGGTGTATCGTCCGATTCGGAAACGGCATTCCGCAGCAGCGGAATAAAATTTTTCCATTGCAGGGCAGATGTGTCTTGGAATTCGTCGATCATGAATCGGGAGAAATAGTTACCCGCCTTTTCAAAGATAAATGGTGTGTCGTTATCAGCAATCAATTCGGAAAGCATCTCGTTGATTTCGGAGATGTGCACGATATTTTCCTCGCGGCAGATTTCCGTGATTTTTTGCTGCAAATCGACAAGCAAAGCAAAATGCCGATAATTACTCCGAACCAGATCGGCGCTTTTCATGATTTTGATCCCTTCGTCGTATTCTCTGCAAAGTCGGGCAAGTTCTGAAGTGAGGCTTTGCGATATCGATTGAATGAGTGCAAACTTCTCGGATTTTGGAGACGCCCATTTCTGCTCTTCCAAAGCTTTCTTAACATAGGTATTGTATGGGACGAAATTACCTTCTGCCATTTTTTTGACGTAACCGGCTACTCCTCTGTCTTTTTGAAAGAAATCGTCTGAATGAAGGTCGTTTTCGCTGAATATATCAAGTATTCCTTTAGCTATGGATTTTAATCGGTTTTTTTCGATTTCCGCCGACCTGGTCACCATGTCGACAGCCTTTTTCAGGGCTTTTCTGTCGGGGGAGGTTCCCGCTCCCTGTTTGTATCCCTCTTTGAAAAGTTCAAGCCCCAACGATCGTATCTCATTTTTTACATTCCAGGGTTTGCTTTCGTCGATCTTCTCATTTACGAATGCCATAATCCACTCACGTAAATCGGGATCTTCTGTCAAGTCGTCGATGAGCCTGTCGGTGGCCCGATTCAAGAGTGGCTCTGTTGGCAGTTCGAGATTGAAATTGAGATCTATTCCGAGTTCTTTGATGAAAGAACGGATGATGCGTTGAAAAAACTTGTCGATTGTAACGACTGCGAAACGACCGTAATCGTGTAAAATATAACCTCTCGCCTCGACGGCACGTTTGACGATCATGTCGGTATCCATTCCGAGGTCTTGGCGTAAAGCATTCAAAAACTCCGCTTCTTTGTTTTGTGATATCTCGTTTATTTTATGTAGTATACGTTGCTTCATCTCTTCCGTTGCTTTATTCGTAAAAGTAACGGCAAGGATGTGGCGGTATCCGACTGGATTTTCGATGACGTTGCGCACGTATTCATATGCCAGGTTATAGGTCTTTCCCGACCCCGCAGATGCGCTGACAATTTTGACTTTCCCCATGCGTATGAAGCGTTTTTACAAGAGACCAAGGTAACGATAAATCCGCGAATATCCATAAGACCATTGTTTTTTTTGACAAAAAATCCTACCTTGCTTCGTCTATTGCGATTTGATAATGGAACGATTCCTTCACGGGGTAGCCCGGACTTTATATGATTGTTACGGAGACGAACTCTCTTCGATGTCACTGGTGTTTCCCAATCGTCGTTCTCGACTTTTCTTTGTCGATGAACTTTCGGCAATTGTCCGAAAACCAGTTTGGGAACCGCATTACGTATCGATCGATGAGATGATGGAAAATATTTCCGGATTGCATCCTGTCGACCGGGTTCGCGCAATTGCAGAGTTGTACGACATC
>CASDWR010000081.1 GCA_949284665.1 uncultured Rikenellaceae bacterium
GAGTCCACAAAGCGAGGATGACTGTCCCGTCACGTACGGCAACCACCTGTTGCGATACACCAGGGGTCGATTCGGGGGTTATTCCGACTCCATAGATTCCGACTTTCGGATCGAACGGGACAGAGACATTCCCTCGTACCGGGGCTACAAACTCCATTACCGCAGCCGGCTCCCTGACCGACGGCCCTTTGACCAGACCGTAACGTCCGCTTCCCTCCATCTCGACCCGCAACAACGAATCCTCTCGTGAGGGCGATACCAGGCGTTTGTCCGTTCGGACCGTATCGTCCTGTCGCTTCATGGTACGGATAACCGGGGTCTTCCCCTCCATGATCAATGTGACATTTTCGCTGTACACCTGCATGTCCTTCAACTCGTTCTCAAGCGAGTCGAGGCGCAAAATACCGGCAATCAATTCTTCTCGCGACCGACTGCCCGGATACCCCGGAGCCAGGTCGAGTATCGGAGTATAGGACACGATCAACAGAACCGCACCGAAAATCAGAATGACGAGTCCGAACACCGCGGTGCAGATTCGCAAAGGCGTGATATACATGTACCATACCTCCGAATCATCGATCTCATCCCGTACACTGAGACGATGCTTCCGATTGAAGTTACGCAAAAAGTAGAGGAATCCGCCTTTCGATTTCATCTTTCTCTGTTTTCCGTGTGTTCAAACGACAAAGGTAACCATTTTGTCCGACATTCCACATTCCTTCCCATGAAATTCATCCTTCGCTTTCCCGTTCAACGATATTTCACTTTCTGATGCAGAATCAGCAGGCAATTCAGTATAATAAATTAAAAAACACCGTTCCCTTTTGCTTCTGCACTTACCTTTTCGTATCTTTGCCGCCTGTTATTGCCTGTGTCGCTTGCGGACCGCATGTCGAAAAGGCAACAACCAATGTGAACGAAACAACCGGATAAAAACCCAAACACACGACCACATGACAAAACCGACCCTTCTGGTACTCGCCGCAGGCATGGCCTCCCGTTACGGATCACTCAAACAGATGGATGGTGTGGGACCCTGCAACGAAGCAATCATCGACTACTCCATATACGATGCCATTCGGGCCGGATTCGGCAAAGTGGTTTTCGTAATCCGCCATTCATTCGCCAAGGAGTTCACCGAAGTTTTTTCCACCGCACGCTTCAAAGACCGCATCGGAGTTGAATACGTCTACCAGGAACTTGACAATCTGCCCGAAGGCTATACCGTTCCAGAAGGAAGGATCAAACCCTGGGGAACCAACCATGCGGTACTGATGGCGGCAGGGAAAATCGATACCCCGTTCGCAGTTATCAATGCGGACGACTTTTATGGTGCGGACGGTTTCCGTGTGATGGGCGATTTCCTGCGCAGTGCCGAAGGGTGTCGAGGCAAATATTGCATGGTCGCTTACCGACTCGACAAAACGTTGTCTGATTTCGGTACCGTCTCGCGTGGAGAATGCGCCGTAAACGATGAAGGGAATCTGGTATCCGTAGTGGAACGTACCGCTATCGAACGGACACCGCAAGGAATCGTCTATCGCGACCAGGAGGGGATTCATCCGATCGACGGAAGCACCCCCGTTTCAATGAACCTGTTCGGATTTACTCCCGATTATTTCGACCATTCCCGCCAAGAGTTCAGCCGTTTCCTGGATGCCGAACGCGATAATCTAAAAGCCGAATTCTTCATGCCTTCGATGGTCAACAAACTCATCGGAGGAGGAGTTGCTACGGTCAAGGTTCTCTCCAGCACAGCCGATTGGTTCGGCGTCACGTACAAGGAAGACAAGCCTCGGGTTGAAGCTCGCATTCGGGCGCTCATAACCTCGGGAGCCTATCCCGAACGACTTTGGGAATAGCATAAACAACACGGGAAACATCCGGGAAGGGCAAGAAAGAAGAAAATGGCGGAACGGATGGTCCAAAATCGGAATACCCGAATATCTTGTACCATGGCCGCTACGATTCGCATACATTTTTTACAAAATCCCGATTCTCTCAATCAAAATTACGATTCCTGACAGGCCTGTTCCATAGTAATTCAGATCATCGACAAACACTGTAGGCATCCCACACACAAAAAAAGTGGCCGTAACGAACGACCTGAATGCGAACCGAAGTACGCTTTTCATGTTTCATGTAAAAAGCGTAAGTTTTGTCGTTTGCTGAAGCCGATGATTTTTCCAAACGACCCTCATTCCGTTTTCTTCTCCATTCCACAAAGCTCTCCCTGTCTGGGCCATCGGATAACCCGAAGAATCCGGTTTTGCTCATGACACCTCGAAGTTCTGCAACCGACTCGATCGCGATCGGAAAAACGAGATCATGGAACAATATTTGCTCCGGCAGATAGCAAAAAAGGGCACGAAAATGAAATCGGAAAAAATAGTCGTAACAGGCGGAGCGGGCATGATCGGTTCGGTTCTCTGTGAACGTCTCTCGAAACAGGGACACCAAGTCGTGTGTATCGACAACCTTTCTCACAGTTCATGCGACGTATTCAAAGACAAACCGGAATGTCCTTCGATCCAACTCATCCGACATGACATGAATACCCCCATCGACATCCAGGCAGATCGTATTTACGCCCTCGCCGCCCCCACGTCACGGGAAGAGGTTCGCAATCGACCGGCCGATACGATGCGTTCGCTGTTCCAATGCACACTCAATGCACTCGAACTGGCTCGCCGCAACCATGCACCCCTGCTCTATGTCTCTTCTTACGAAGTGTACGGCACATCGCGGCTGGCCCGTCAACCGGAAGATTATTTCGGGAATGTCGATACTTTCGGACTCAGGGCCGCTTCTGAAGAGGGGAAAAGGACATCGGAAGCTCTCTGCAATTCCTATGCGCGTCAATACGGGACCGATGTAAAGGTAGCCCGTATTTTCAATACTTATGGGGAAAACGCATTGCCCGACGACGGACGTGTGATCCCCCGTTTCATTGTAAACGCCATCCGTGGCGGAGACATGGCCATATATGGGAATGGCGAGCAGACCAGGAGTTTCTGCTACGTCGAAGATATTGTCGATGGCCTCATCCGATTCATGGCCCTTCGTCGTGAGGAAACATTCAATCCCATCAACTTCGGGCAAAGCCACGAGATATCCATTCGTGCGCTGGCCGAAAAGATCCGCCTGTTGACAGGCAGCAGCTCAAAAATCATCTCCTTGCCTACCAGCGGCGGGGAAAGTCGTTATCGCTGTCCGGATATCACCAAAGCGAGGGAGCTGTTGGGTTGGCAGCCGCAAACATCCCTCGACGACGGGCTGCACCGCTGCATTGAAACCATGCGTCAGCGCCTCGCGCAAAAAAAAGAGAGCAACGCCTATTGCAGTGCATGGATGGAAGTACTTTGACAGGCCCATTGCGCTACGGCATTACACACACCGCATATCGAAGAAAAATTCTTTCACATTTAACACAATACGAATCATGGAAAACTTCAAAGATCTGATCAAGGGCGATAAACCCGTTTTGGTTGACTTTTATGCCACATGGTGCGGTCCTTGCAAGACAATGCACCCCATTCTCGACGACTTAAAAAAAAGCGTTGGAGAGAGTGCTCATATCGTAAAACTCGATATCGACAACCAAACGAACAAAGAGTTGGTACAGGAATACAACATCCGGTCTGTTCCGACACTGATGATTTTCCGTCGTGGAGAAATGCTCTGGCGCCAAAGCGGCATAATAAATGCCGACAAACTGGAGAATCTGCTTATCCGATACGGAGAACTGGAAATCCCGGAAAAAGCGGGGCAGAAATAGATATCCGTCCACAGGACACGTCCTATTATGACAGACATGCCGGGATAATGGGAACCCTGCCAAATAGAGGCGGGACATGGACGATGCCGGCGGAACCCCTTAAAGGCAGGTGGTTCCGCCGGCATCATTTTATCTTTCCGAAACCGATCATCCAACATACGAATGCCATTCAACGACCATCATGCTTGTCATCAGGCTTTTGCAGGAGGGTTTCCACCTCATTATCATTCATTCCCCAACCATTGTCGCCGATATGCCATTCGCAAAACGATCATTCGTCAATAGACTCCATACGTATCTCAAGCATCTCGGCAGCATGATGCAATAACGTACTCTCAGACTCATGGCCGTACCGTACATATTCTGCAACACTCGACCGGGATGGGACATCGGCTTTCCTGTCGAACGCCTTGACCAGTGCCATCAATGCCGCATAAGCCAATAGTTCTCCGCAAGCCCCGTGTCCCCAACAATCGAGTGCCCGATACACCTGTTGCGTCCGGCTCAACAACGAAAAAGCAAAATTTTCCGCCAATTCCCGATTCACAATTCCCGCCGCCCAAAATTCGAGTTCTTCAGCCGTCACACGGGTCGGATCGGCAATGACATAGGCTGACAACATCAATTCACGTACCTGCTGGCGATAAAGATAGAGGGCAAAATCGTGGTCAGGTGCATACTCCCGGGCTATCTTCCATACGGTAGGCAAACTCACTCCGTAGCTCAAGGGATAGTGCAACCCGCCACGTTCCATCGATTCGACCACCGCACCGTTCCGCTCTCTCATGAGATGCTTCAGCAGGTCGGCCATTTTCCCCGTATTGTTCATTGCGCCAAGGGACTCTCTACCGGCAATGACACCTTTTTACCAAACTGGAGAATCGGTATTACACCTTCAAAAAAAGTTTTCCGTCCATCGCTCACACGGCATGTGACGGGTTCGCTGATCAGATATTCGGCAGTCGGGTCCAGACTTTTGCGTCCCTTTGCGGACTCGAGATTCGTCATAGGATAGAGTGTGGACGCTTTCCCGCTCGGAGTCAATTCCAGCACAAGCGGTTGACCACTCAGATCGGAAGCAGGTACCAAACCGTCACTTTCGGTAAAACGACATATCACATAGTTTTTCACATCCGGTCGGGGCGTAACCACATACCGTTCGGTGACCGTTTCCACGTTCCTCTCTCCGAAAAACAGTGCGAAATAGGCATTTTCAATACGGGTCATCTCATCCAACGCGGCACGCATCCCTTCTCCATACACGTTTTCTCCTACATCTCCCATGATTAACTCGACACGACGTTTGCGAAGGTTGAAAATCATTTGAGCAGCTTCAGCGGCTGCTTCTTCCGGGTTTAGTTCCATAGCTGAGCGACGGTCGATCCGAACTCGGTATTCGCTTCCAGGGAAGGCATCCGGCTTTCCGGCAGGAGGTTCGGGTAAACCAATCGCAGCAGCCGGCCGTCCCGCGTCCGGTATCGGCATATCCGTATCATACCCAATCACCGAAACAGCATCCACACTACAAACGCTTTTTGCAGCCAACGGAGCAATCACCCCGAAATAACGTTGCGCGAAACGGGCATAGGGTCCCGGTTCAATCGTCTCACGGGAAACAGTCACCTCTACGGCCAACCGGGTTTCCGGTTCAACATAACAACGGTTTCCGTCGGGCATTACCCTGTCGCCCAAACGAACCAGCCGTATATTCTGTCCCTGCGCTTCACTCACCAATGCACCCGATACAAGCGCAATCAGCGCAACGATGCCACACATGTTAGAAATTATTCTCATGACTCTGCCAATGTATTGTTTTTATAGTTCTCAATGTACAAAGCTACTATATTTTCGATGGAACCCGCTAAAATTTCAAATAAAAATCCTTTGTAAGTTCACGGTACATTTCGGAAAAGCATCCCGGACGGCTCTCGATAGCCAACTGTTCCGATTTGCATGTCTGCGCAGGCTCAAGTCCGAATTCGAACAATGTCCGAAAGGGATCACGTCCCTCCACCGAAGCTACATCCATCCTGCGGATCAAACTAAACCCACCGTCGATTGCCGTCGACACCATGTGCACGGAACTTTCCGCCGGGACAATAACGGACAATTTTCCACCGGCCGACAACAACCGCATGGCGCAACGGATCAAATCCTGGGAACCTAGCGTACGGGTATGACGGGCCATCGTTCGTCCCGTAGAGGGAGATACGAGTGAATCGGAAAAATAGGGTGGATTGGAAACGATGAGATCGTAGGTCTTGCCGCACTGATCCGCATACTCCTGAAACGATGTTGCCAGGACATCGATACGTTTCGCCCATTCCGATGCCGACACATTTTCCACAGCCTGAAGCGCACTCCTGCGATCAAGTTCTACGGCATCTATTCGAGCATGCCATGCTTCGCTCCGCTGTGCCAACATCAAAGCTATCAAACCCGTTCCGGTTCCGACATCAAGCATCCGTCCCGGCTGCCCGGCCAATGAGACCCACGAACCGAGCAACACTCCGTCCGTCCCGACTTTCATCGACGCCCCGGTCTGCATCACTACAAACCGTTTAAAAGCAAACCACCCATTCCCCATTTCCCAAAATCACCATTACGGCCACCCGTCTTCCCAGGCTTTTCATCTCATGGATCATTCCGTCCCTCCCCTCCTCCGTCTCTCGGGAATCCATTCGGCCTCTTCTCTTTTTCCTCCTTATCTTTTCTGAGTTCCATCCCGCACCGATCCGAAATGTAACGCTCTTTCCCGCTATCGCAGGAAACCATCGATCCCTGCTCCGAAAAGAGCATAATCAAATCGCACAGGATCATCGGCATCGAAGTCGCGCAATGCGGCCGTAACCTCCTCCACGGCTCGCCAGTCATTTTGACGTCGTTCGAGCAAGCCCAAAGCACGACTCATGTTGCCGGTATGGGTGTCGAGAGGCAAAAAAAGAGCCGATGTCGGCACATCTTCCCATAGTCCGAAATCCACACCCCGCTCGTCATGCCGCACCATCCAACGCAGAAACATGTTCAACCTTTTGCATGCCGCACCGCGATCGATCGACGAAACATGTTTTTCGCAATGTCGACCGTGCGGCCGCGCAAAAAACTCGCGCCGAAAAGCGGACAAAGCCCCGCACATTCCCTCTCCCTCATGATACGCCCATGAAAAAAAGTCACCCAGCGTACCCCACTTCCGATATATTCCACGTAAAGAAAGCGCAAAATCGACAAAATCCTCCCCATTAAAGGTCCGATACACAAATCCCTGCAAACAAGTCAACTCTTTCCCCGAAGCATATCGCACAAAATCGTACGGCCGACCATCCATACACGCCATCATACGCCGTCCACCGGCGACGATTGCCTTTCGATTGCCCCAGGCAATCGTCGACACCAGAAATGCACTGATCTCGATATCCACTGGCGACGAAAAGAGATGAGGAACAGAAACCGGATCGTTCTCGATAAATTCCGGACGATCATAACGGTCATACAATCGTTCCAGCAATTCGCGTAACTCTTCTCGTTCCATATTACTCACCCGTCGATCCGTTTTCCGATACAGGGACGCCAAAAGGGACGATTATCCGCGCACCTCCGAACATCCTTCCATTCCCCGAACTTGACCCGATTCGATCCCTTCCGAAACGATCAGACCATCGGACATCACGATTTTCCTGTCCGACATCTCGGCCAGACTTTCGTCGTGAGTTACGATTACCACCGTCTGTCCCAAACGGTCGCGCAAGTCGAAAAACAAACGATGTATCTCTTCCCGATTGCGTGAATCGAGGTTGCCGGAAGGTTCATCGGCCAGCAATACGGACGGAGAATTAATCAATGCCCGGGCAATAGCCGTACGTTGCTGTTCCCCACCCGACAATTCGGCCGGCTTGTGGTCCCGACGACCGGACAACCCAAGCATCTCGATCAATTCGGCTGCCCGCATTTCTACTTCGTGCCGGTCCCGCCCGCCGATATAACCCGGGATGCAAACATTCTCGAATGCCGTAAATTCAGGTAGGAGATGGTGAAACTGAAATACGAATCCGATGCGTCCGTTTCTGAAATCCGACAATTCCCGATCGCCGAGACGACCGGTCTGCACCCCGTCGATGCAAACCGTTCCGCAATCCGGACGACTCAATGTCCCGATAATCTGGAGCAAGGTGGTTTTCCCCGCTCCGCTTGCTCCCACTATCGTCACTACTTCGCCCCGCGCCACATCGAGCGATATCCCTTTAAGCACCTCCAGCGTACCGAAATTTTTGTGCAGATCGCGCACCTCTATCATTTTTTCCATTTTGCAAACTATTTCTCATCTTTCCTCCGCGATGTCCGGCACTCCGCCCCGTCTTGAAACCCGACCGCCCGGTAGTATTCATGAAGACGAACGACATCGACAGCCGCCTGTACATCGTGCACCCGCAAAATGTCGGCTCCTTGGGACAAACACTCCCAATGAAGCGCAGACGTTCCTGCAAACGACTCTTCCGGCACGTTCTCAAGCACCTTATATATCATTGACTTGCGAGACACGCCCGCGAGTATCGGACACTCTGTTCGTTTCAACCGTCGCATACCTGCCAGTAATCGGTAGTTCTGATCGACCGTCTTCGCAAAACCGAATCCCGGATCGACGATTACCTCGGAAACGCCCCTCGATGCAAGGAAATCGACACGCTCGCACAACCAGTCGCACACCTCGTCCACAATGTCGCGTCGATAAGAGGTCCGTTGTTGCATGTCGGCCGGGGTGCCACGCATGTGCATAGCCACATATGGTACGCCATAAGCAGCTACAATATCCACAATACCCGGATCAAGATGTCCGGCAGAGATATCGTTGACGATACATGGGCCCCATCGGTTCATTACCTCTTCGGCCACCGAAGCCCGAAACGTATCGATCGAAACTATCATATCGGGTGCAACGTTCCGCACTGTTTCCACGCCGAGCAACACACGCCGCAACTCCTCCTCGGGTGGGACTTCGGCAGCTCCGGGGCGGGATGAATAGCCTCCTACATCGACAATCGACGCCCCCTGCGATACCACTTCCTCCACCCGACGAGCCACATCCCTTGCCGACATCGTTCGGCTGCCCGCATAAAACGAGTCAGGGGTTACGTTTACGATAGCCATCACCGCCGGCCTTGTCAGGCTCAGTTCCCTGTCACCTATTCGCATAGATCCGTTTGAATTTCCGATCAAGAGCGAGTGCCCGTATCCACAACAGATGCCGCTCATCATTGACCATTATGTAATCAGCTTTCATATTGCGTTCCCTATCATCCATTTGAGCCGCAATACGTGCCCTCACCATCGACCGGTCACTTCCGTCACGAGCCATA
>CASDWR010000082.1 GCA_949284665.1 uncultured Rikenellaceae bacterium
CAATAGCTCAGTTGGTTAGAGCACCTGACTGTTAATCAGGGGGTCGCAGGTTCAAGTCCTGCTTGAGGAGCCAAAGCGGACAAGTCGTGGAAAAATGCGGTTTGTCCGCTTTCTTTTTGTTTGCTACACTCTGTCCTTCAGGGATTTACAATATAGAAACTATTGACTGCGAGAGGTTCAATCTGGTCCGATTTTTTATCATAGAAAATCCCCTGTGGGAAAATCAGATTTTGCAAATGCCGTTTACTTCCGTTCATGGCTCGTTTGTTTTTTGGGAAATTTGCCGAACTCCAGAATTCGATCCCTTGATTGTCTACAGGGAAAGTTATGAAACAGTGAAAAAATTATGAAATAATTCATCGCCTTATCGTTTGATTTCCCGTTAAAAAAGTTACCTTTGTAAGGTTCTAACTCGTTTAATTCTATATCAGGGAAGAGATATGATCAAGTGCGTTTTACCCGCCGATGGCGGATTGATCGAAGAGGGTGCCCCCTATGACATTATCCATCGATATGAGAAGATTCCTACCAAGGTGTTCCCGACAGAAACGGCTGCCGTTGCGATGGTGGCTGATCGGATTATTCAACTGATTAACGATTTTTGTCAAAATCCCACCGATGATTTCGACGATACGACTTTTTCGATCGGAGTGACGACAGGGCGAACCCCCGTGGGACTTTATCGGGAACTCACTGCACGGTGTGCACGGGGAGAGGTAAGTTTTAAGCGTGTGTCGATTTATTCACTCGACGAATTTTATCCGATTGCTCCGACCGAACAACAGAGCCGTAATTACCGGATTCACGAAGAATTTATTAACCATATCGACGTTTTGCCGGAAAATGTCCACCTGATCGACGGTAGCGTCGGCCTTTCAGATCTTTCGCGTTATTGTGCGGCTTATGATCGGGCGGCATCGAACATCGACCTGATGATTATCAGTATGGGTGTGCAGGGACAGGTCGGGTTTAACGATATCGGTGCTTATGCAAAATCGAAAACCCGGCTTGTGCAGATGACCAACAATGCACGAAAAATGCAGGCCGAACTCTTCTTCGGGATTAAGAATACCCCGCAAATGGCTATTACAATGGGGATGGGAACTGTCATGAAGGCCAAACGTATCATTCTGATGGCTTGGGGTGAAGAGAAAGCCGATGTGGTGCATAATGTGGTTGAGGGCGAAATTACGAGTCAGATTCCGGCTACCTATCTTCAGGAGCACAATAATATCGAGGTAGTGATCGACGAAAATGCCGCTGAAAAACTTGCCCGTCGGGAAACCCCTTGGCTGGTCGGAAAATGCGAGTGGACTCCGAAGTTTATTCGAAAGGCGGTGGTTTGGCTTTGCGAAAAAGTGCATAAGCCCATCTTGAAGTTGACATATGAAGATTATATTGAGAATTCTCTCGGTGAGTTGCTCGAAACAGTAGGCCCGTACGACCAGATCAATATCGACGTTTTCAATGACCTGCAACATACCATTACCGGTTGGCCGGGAGGAAAGCCCAATGCCGATGATTCGACCCGCCCCGTCCCGTCAAAGCCTTTCCCGAAACGGGTCATTATTTTTTCGCCGCATCCCGATGATGATGTCATATCGATGGGGGGCACGTTTCATCGACTGATTAAGCAAGGCCACGACGTACATGTGGCGTATGAAACATCCGGTAATGTTGCCGTATACGACGATGTCGTCTTGCAGAATGTCGATACGGCGCGTGAACTGGGTTTCGGCGATCGTTATGAGGAAGTGAAAGCCATCATCGGCTCATACGAACGCGGTAAACCGCAACCCCGGCCTTTGCTCGATATCAAGGGCGCAATTCGGCGAGCCGAAGCGAGGGCGGCATGCCGGACATTAGGGCTCGATGATCGGACACATGCTCATTTTCTCAATCTGCCGTTCTATGAAACGGGAGGGATTAAGAAAGGCGAATTGACGAAAAAAGATATTGATATCATCACTGATTTGTTGGACAAAATCAAGCCGCAGCAGATTTATCTGGCGGGTGATCTGAGCGATCCACATGGTACGCACCGTATCTGCACGGAAGCCGTATTGGAAGCGTTGGAAGGCTTCAAGAAGACGGATTGGTACAGAGAGTGTATGATATGGCTTTATCGGGGAGCCTGGCAGGAATGGGATCTTGGAAGCGTTGATATGGCGGTTCCCTTGAGTCCCGACGAGTTGCTGACCAAACGGCATGCGATTTATCGCCATCTCTCGCAAAAAGATGTCGTCCCGTTCCCCGGAGCCGACAAACGTGAGTTCTGGCAACGGGCGGAAGAACGCACACAAAATACGGCTCGTCTTTACGATGGTCTCGGTATGGCAGAATATCAGGCATTGGAGGTCTTTTTGAGGATGAAATAGAAACGCTGTCGATGCGATGACGGTTGTCTGGGAAAGGCTTTCGGCCAGGTGACAAGATTGCCGGTTTGCCGAATTGGAAGTGTGTTGTTTCGCAACTTTTCGTCCCGAAACAGGACGTCGGTGAACGAGTCTTCATCGTTCTCGGAAGCAACAGCGAGAAACGAATTCATTTTGCTGTTGTGTGATTGCTATGGGAACAAAAACTATTGGATGGCTCCGCGGTATGTGTTCCATCATTTGGGTTATTTATGCCCTCCGGGCTTGTATTGTTGTCGTATTGCGGATTTCGGCTGATTCGGGAGATGAGACAGGCTGGCAGGTCGGGTTGTTGCATAAGGGATGTATTGCCCCGGTCGATTCTTGACCGGTGAACCCACAGGAGAAAATGCCGATGCAGAAAATAGAGAGGAATTATGTCAGTTTATCGTAAGTTTGTATATGCCGGCGTGGTTGGGACAATGGTATCTCCGGCAGTAGCGACGGCCCAGAGTTCCGATCGTCCCAATATTATACTTATCATGACCGATCAGCAACGGGGCGATGCGATGGGATGTACGAGCCAGGGGGTTGTCATCTCTCCCAATCTGGACGCTTTGGCCCGAGACGGATATCTGTTTACGTCTGCCTATTCCTCGGTACCCAGCAGTACTCCTGCCCGTGCGGGATTGTTGACCGGTTGTTCGCCTTGGGTCCATGGTATGTTGGGATACGGGGACCAGGCACAACGGTACGAACATGAGATGCCGTCGATGCTCAAAGATTTGGGATATGCAGCGATGGCTGTCGGGAAAATGCACTATTATCCGCAGAACAATACCCACAATTACGATGTGGTGTTGTTCGACGAAAGCGGTCGCCATACCACGCCCTATTTCGAGAGTGACTATCGAAAGTGGTTTTATTCCCGTTTCTTTGGAGAGAATCCCGATAAGACAGGAATTACCTGGAACGAACATCGGGGTGGGGAATACCGACTTCCAGAGGAGGTCCATCCCACCCATTGGACCGCCGATCGTGCCATAGAGATGATTGAGGGCTACCGATCGGGCAAACCGCTCTATCTGAAAGTATCGTTTGCGCGTCCGCACAGTCCGTATGATCCGCCGCGTCGTTTTGTGGAGATGTATACCGGTCGGGATATTCCGGTTCCGGCAAAAGGCGATTGGGTCCCCGAATCATGGAGGGAACAGAAACGCCCTGAGGATGATAAAAACGCTTATATCGGCAATTTCGGAGATACGTATGCGTGTAATTCCCGCCTTCACTATTATGCTTCGATCACATTTATCGATGAACAGATCGGGCGGGTGATCGATGCGCTTAAACGGAAGGGGATGTACGACAATTCGTTGATCATTTTCCTTTCCGATCATGGAGACATGCTCGGCGATCATTGCCTGTGGCGCAAAACTTACCCCTATGAGGGATCGGCTGCGATTCCATTCATCGTCAAATTACCCGATTCGGTTGAGTGCATTGTCGCGAAAGGATCGGAGATCGATGCTCCTGTCGAATTGCGCGATGTATTGCCCACCTGTTTGGATATCAATGGAGCGGAGCAGCCGGCAGGAATGGATGGCTTTTCGGTTTTGGAATTGCTTCAGAACTCCGATCCCGTTTGGCGCGAATACATTGATCTGGAACATGCCCGAATCTATTGGCATGACAATTACTGGACTGCCTTGACGGACGGCAGGATGAAGTATATATGGCTTTGTACGCTCGGTTGTGAACAACTTTTCGACCTTCAGAACGATCCGGAGGAGGAACACAACCTCGCCGATGATCCCGCATACGAACAGGTGCTCGATCGGATGAGGCGCGCAATGGTGGAACATCTCGAGATTCGCGGTCCGGAATGGGTAGAGGACGGTCGCCTGGTGGTACGAAAGGACCGGGTTATCTATGGACCCAATTTCCCGGAACCCAGAGAAAAAAAGTGATCGGTCGGATACCCTTTTTTTGGCCCTCGATGGGGGTGAAGGTGTATTATCGATGTGGGGTGTCAGTGGCCGATAACCAGGTACCAAACGACGGTTGAAACCGCTAATGTCAAACCTACAAGACTTTCGAAAGCGATCAGTCTGAGTCGTTCCTTGATGTTCAGTTCTACGGCACCCCCGGTGGCATGGAAGAAAGAACCGTGCGGCAGATGGTCGAGAACCGTGGCGCCAGAATTGACCATCGCTGCTCCCCAGACAGGAGCTATTCCTGCCCCGAGAATTGTTTGAGCAAATGATGCGGAAGCGATCGTTGCCCCTGCGGTTGTAGATGCGGCTGCTGCCGACATCAAAGCACCGGACAACGGGGCGATCAACAGTTCACCGGTCCCCCAGTGCCGGAGAATGTTTACGATATTCTCGCTGATGGTTGATGCGGAGATGATCCCTGCTATGGCTCCGGTGCCGACCAGCAGCACGGCGATGCCGGACATTTTTTCGAGACCGAAACCGATGCTTGTTTCCAATTCCCGCCATTTGTTCATGGCTGCGATACCGGCCAACCCGCCGATGGGCAGAGCAAGCAACGGATCGACCACAATACCGAAAAGCGGTCGCAGGGCGAGTAATAGGATCGAAACTACCGGAGCAATCATGCTTGCCCAAAAGGTTGGGAGTCTCTTTTCTTGTTCCGTCTCGTTTTCACCGGAGGGAATTCCGCCGATGGCGGGAACTATGCGTACGGCAACGTAAACCGTTATGATCATGCCGATAAATGCCGGAACGAGATTGACGAACATGACCGAAGAAAGGGGTGCATCGAAATTCTCAGCTGCAATGATGGTGTTTGGATTGGGAGAGATGATGTTCCCGCATTTTCCTCCCCCGATCATTGCCACCAGCAGTTTGGAGCGTTGAATCGACAATTTTTTCCCGATCATCAGGGCGATCGGTGCAACCGTGATGACGGCGACATCGATGAAAACACCGACTCCGGTCAACAGGAGCGTCGAAAGGGCAAGGGCAAGATAGACGTGTCGGTTCCCCAGTTTTGCGATGATCGTTTGGGATATCGAGGCTGCGGCGCCGGTCTTAATCATCACTCCGGACAAGACTCCGGCCGAAAGGATTCGAATGATTGCAGGTGTGATGTCTTTTACGCCTGTCACCATGTCTGCCGTGGTCTTTTCGAGTCCGGAACCGCCTGCCAGACCGCCTACAACGGCTCCCGCCAGCAGAGCGTAAAAAGGTGATACACGCCGGATGATCAGAATGATTGCCAGCAAAAGCCCGATCAAGGCCCCCATTGTACTCATTGTCCGATTGTTTTAATGGTTCTCATGATTTGTCCTATCGTACGGCGGATATTGGCTCTTGCGAACTCGTTTTCCATGGCTCGTTCGAGTGTTACCGGTCCGGGTACTATCGGGAAAACGGCAGTGAATCCCTGCCTGCACAGTTCTTCGCATGCTTCGACCGATCCTCCGATTGCGATTACGGGAACCGTTTTGCGCTCTGCAGCCTGCAGGATACCGCTGGGAGCTTTCCCCATGACTGTTTGGGCATCGAGTTTTCCCTCTCCCGTAATAATGAGGTCACAGTCGTCGATGAGATGGTCGAAATCCATTGCCGAAAGGACGATTTCGATACCTGGCACGAGCGTAGCGCCCAACAGGGCTTTGAAGCCGCCTCCCAAACCTCCGGCTGCCCCTGCACCTGCGAGTGTAGCCACCTCGATGCCGCAATGCCGACGGATCGTCTCCGCAAAACGATGTAACCCTCTATCGAGTTTTACTACCGATTCTTTAGACGCCCCTTTTTGAGGTGCAAAAATACAGGCAGCCCCTTGCGGGCCACAGAAAGGATTCTGTACATCGCAAGCTACGAGAAACTCCGACTCCTCCAGTAGAGGAAGGGCCTGTGACGGATCGATCGTTTCGATGTGCTCCAGATTTTCGCCGGTGCCGTCCAATTCATGTCCTTTCGCGTCGAGAAATCGGTATCCCAATGCATTCAACATTCCCGTTCCGGCATCGTTTGTCGCACTGCCTCCGATACCTACGATGAATTTACGACATCCGTGTTTCAAAGCGTCAGCAATCAACTCCCCTGTGCCGTATGTGGTTGTTTTGAGCGGGTTGCGCTCTTGGTGTGCGAGCAAGGGCAACCCGCTTGCCGCAGACATCTCGATTACGGCTGTACGACCGTTGTCTATCACGCCGTAACGTGCTTCGATCGGACGCATGAGCGGATCATGAACCAGGACGGTTACATATTCACCTGCGAGTGTGCGGACCAATGCTTCCACGGTTCCTTCTCCCCCGTCGGCTATGTATATTTTGTCCACTTCGCATTCGGGGAAGACCTCCAGAATACCCGCTTCTACGCTGTCGGCTACCTCACCCGAGCCGAGCGATCCTTTGAAGGAGTCGGCAGCCACGACTATTTTATGCATGGTTTTCAAAATCGGTTTTGTTGTCGTTAGGTCTGTTTGTTTTCTATTTGTCCGTCGATTCCGCAGGATATTGTCTGCTCGGGTACCCGGAACATGAATTTCTCAATCTATGGAAGAGCATTCCGATATTTTGCGTACAATTCCCGACAGATGTCGATTTCATCGCCCGAAGGTACGACAGTATAGGTTTCTTTCCCGAGGACCCATTCCCATTCCCATTCTTTGATGCGTTCTTCGAAGGCTTTAGCATTGAAAGGTATGCCATTGGACAATTCGTTGTCCAGTTCTTCGAAAAAGCGTTGCCAGCGCGGCAGGTAAAAACCGCTCATCATCCCGGCCCATTGGCGGCAGGCATAGTCGTGCAGGTAACACTCTTTGTCTCCCCACAGGGTAAGCAGGTTCCGGGCATTTTGTTCGTACAGGATTTTTTCTTCCTCGGTATCGCCCATGGCTTTTGCGCTTTCCAACCAGCGGCCCAGTAAAAACTCACTCCGCGTGGCCAACAGGCGATCCATTTCCTCGACCAACGTCAAAAATTCATGGGAAGCAATCCCGAATTCCTTGGAGTTCTTGTTTTCGAAAGCCGTTGCACACTGCTGCTGAATGTCGGATGCATGGTCGGCCAAGACTTGACGTGTAATGTCGACCAGATCGTAGCGAAATCCGTCGCTGGTGAGCGAGTCGGCGCATCGCATCAACAGATCCCATGCCTCTGTAAGGGCAGATTCGTCGTAACAGGCTTCCGTATTGGTTGTCCCTTTCGGATTCTTCAGGAGGGTGGGGCGACCGGTGATAATCGATTCGTGGCCTCCGTTGTTCAATTCGTTCTCGAATACCGTGTTCGAAAGAATCTGCCAGGCACGTTTGGCATCAGCCATTTTGGCTCCGTAGCGTTGGACGAGATAGCCATCCAGAAATTCGTCGACCGATACGGGTTCGTCACGCCAGACATTTTCCAACATCAGGGCATAGATGTAAGGGTTTTGCTCAATACCCTCCATCGTCAATCCGATACCGCAGAAATTCCCTGCATTCGGATCGTGTAATGCGGCGGCCGGAGCGGTGGTAATGTTGCGGACGTTTCCCGAGAGGGTGATGTTTTGGCCGAAATTGTGGAGCATGCACCAGATCCACTGCTTGCCGTAATAGGCATTCGTACGGTTCCATACGGGGTAGCGTTCACTCCACAAGTCGAGTACGATCATCCGGTCATTCGGTACGGCATCCAGCAGGGCACGGATCTGTTTATCGCCCCAGAAGTGGGCCTCGTGGTAGAAAAGCCATCCTTGCATGACCCACACGGCTTCCGGATCTGCGGCATTCATCGAGCTGTATACCTTGTGACTGATGTCGCTCAAGAAGAGCGAATCGTTGGTCGGAGGTTCGTTTTCGTTGAATGTGTCGGCCGTATAGTAATGGTTGGTTCCGTACAGGGCGGTCTGTTCTTCGATGAACATGCGGCCGATACGGGTAAACAACTCTTCCGATGGGTCAAGAATACTCACTTGCGGGAAGTTGACCCACGAAGTTTTCCTGATCTTCGCCTCTGGAAATTTCGTCTCGAAAGCAGGTGGCACATGTCCTGTAAATGCCGGCAATATGGGGGTCATGCCCAACACACGTTCGTTGTAAAGAATCTGTTTCTGAAGAGCTTCGTGTTTATCGATAAAACGTTGCGGAAGCGGACCGCCCCATCCATCGAGGTTCCCCATCCAAAACCAGTTGAAATAGGCCGGACCGCTGAAAAAGGTTTCCAGTTCCTGGTCTGTGAATCCCAGACGGCGATATACTTTTTGCCATACTGAATTTTGTCCCGTAACGGCCAGCGGCATATTAATCCCGTTCATGGCCATGAAATCGATCTCGCGCTGCCAGCGGTCGAAATCCCACCAGCTCATTGTATAGTTGAACGTACAGTAGTTGAGATAGTAGCGATATTTGTACGGAGAGACTTTTTCGGTACGATCACCCGGCAAGGGAAGTTGTTCGGGGAGCGTCGTGCTGTTGCCGCACCAGCTGTAATGCCAGTTGCAATACTCTTTCAGGTAGTGGTTGAGAGCACTTGCCGCCGAAACGCCGTTGTTCCCTTCAAGTACGATCTTGCCGTTGTCGGCATAGAGGGCGAAATAGTCCTTCCCCTCTTTTTGTGTCCCAGTGATGACTACCTTGAAGTCCCCATGATGATGGCCGGTGATGCGTTCTACGAGGGCTTCGGTACCGCGTATCTGTTCGCGGAGCGAAAAGTCGGTCTGTGTGGCCCGGTCTGTTGAGCAACCGGTCGCGGCGAATACCCATGCAATTGCCGCAATGCGAATAATCAGGCTCTTCATTTTTGTATCATTGGTATTGTCCGATCAATGTTTTGGCGGATTTGATCGGATCGGTATAAGGTTCTTCATGAATTCGGCTGGGGGTTGTGATCCACTCTTCTTCCCATGCGTCGAGTCCTGAACGGTCGGCGGAGAAATAGATTTCGAGCCGAGGGATGTAATAATCGGCAATCATGCCGCTCCAGAAGCGTGCGGCATAATCTTCCTGCCAACCGCCCCAGGTGGAAATCAAACGTTTTGCGTCGCTCTCGAAAGCATCCTGCTGCGCGGGGGTTTCACCGGACCGGCGAGCGTAATCGATCCACAGGGAGAGTCGGTAAAGCGGATGGGAAGCCAGCAACTTGTCGGTTGCCTCAAGGATCTCGACGGTTGTTTCGAGCATCCTGTTGGCACTTCGTACATTTTGTTTTTCGAGTTGTTCGAGTGCCTTTTCGTAATGGCGGTCGGCGATTTCGCCGAGCCACAATGCAGCAAATTCGATCGCATCGTTTCGGTAGAGTTCAGACGATGCACATTCATCCGAGCATTCGAGAAAGAGTCGGACGGCCTTGCCGAAATCATCGTTGATTTCGTGGAGGCTGATACGACGCTGGTCGGGTACCACTGTTTGCCAAAGGAAACGGGGATAGGAACGTAATGCGCCATATACCGAACCGCACAGCAATCGCCAGGCTTCGGCCATTTTTTCGTTCGCGCAGCCGTAACGTGCCAGACAGTAGTCTTCGAGCCATGCGTCGAGTTCTATTTCCCGGTCTCTCCATCCCATGTCGGCCAGCAACTCGTAAACCACCTCGTTGTTTTCCAGCCCCTCGGGAGCGGAACCGAATCCAATGAGGTTGGCAGCATACGGGGATTGCAATGCCTCGATCGATCCCGATGCATACATCCTCAAATCGCCTGTGGGCAATACCTTGCCGCCGAAATTGGGGACATAGCTGTAAATCCATTGTTTGTTGTGAAATCCTTCCTGAACGCGCCAGGTTTGGTCGGTATGCCATACCCATTTCGGATAGTCGTTGCCCAGGTCTACGATAATGAGTTTGTCATCGGGTACGCGAGAAAGCATCGCTTTCAGACTTGCCGGATCCCAAAAGTCGTGTTGGTAACCGAATGTCCATCCCTGGGTAACCCAGACGGCATCGGGGTTGCCAGCCAGGATCGAATTGCAGATGGCTTCTCCGTAGGCAGCCAGGATTCGGTGTTTTCCCTCGGTGTCGTTTTGGTCGACCGGGAGTCGCATTTCATTGAAACTGTCGGAAAGGTAATAGGTGTTTTTACCGAACTCTTTTTCCCACTCTTCGATGAAGAGTTTGCCGATTTGGTTGAACAGGGGGGAGTCGGGCGCCAGTACACAGGCGTTGTATTCGGGATCGAAACCACCCCATACCAAGGCGTTGTATTCGATGTCGGGATTTTTAGCGATGAAAGCCGGAGGGATGAATCCGGCAAAGGCCGGAGCAATCGGATGCATGCCCAATTCGCGCATACGGTCGAGGATACGGTGCTGGAGGGTGATTTGTGCTTCGTGCCACCGGTTGTCGAGAGGGCCATCGAAAGAGTTGAGGTTCCCCATGCGATGCCAGGGCAGATAGGATGGGCCGGTAAAGAATTCATCCGCTTCGTCTTCGGTGAGACCCATTTTAATCCATACGCGGCGCGCAATCGCCTCACTGGCAACGCTTGCCAACGGCATGTTGACTCCATGCAGTGCCATCAGGTCGATCTCTTTTGACCATCGGTCCCAGTCCCAATAGGGTGTCGTGTATCCGAATGTGCATACATTGAGAAAATAGCGCAACTGATAGGGAGAACAGCCCTCTTCCTGGTAATCGGGCCATTTTTCCGGTAGGGCAAGATGTTTGCCGCTCCAGGTCACCATTGAATGACAGGCTTTGCGTAAGTAGGTGTTGAAGGCGTAGCAAATAGCCGAAGGGCTGCTGCCGCGAATGATTACTTCTCCATCGCATGCTTTTATCTGATAGCGGTCTTTATCGCCATTCGGGGCGATGGTCTCGAAAGTCACGTTCCGGCACTCACCGACCGTACGTTCTATCACACCACGTGCGGCGTCGGTCGCTGATACCGGTTTCTCTTTTGGGGCGCATGCACCGAAAAGCAGCGCCATGGCGACTGCGAGTACCGAAAACTCTCTTCTCATAAGTTGTTTGTCAGTAAATTCGGGGTTACAAGAGAGACCGGCATATACCTCCCATATGCGTCAGGGTGAACATATATGCCGGCCTTGGAATTACAAGACAGACTTCGGGAACTCCGGAGTTAGAGTTCGCACTGGGTCTTGATGTTCAGATAAACGGGTTTCATGAAGAGATCGGCTGTCTTTTCCTGATCGAGACGTCCATTCTCGTCGAAAGCTCCCGAATCATCGTAGAGTTGCAGGATATAGATCAATCCATAATAGTAAACGGGGGCTTCGACTGTGCCTCTTTGACTGCGGATGATCAGGTAGTCGCCGGCACGGAAGTTCTCGGAAAAGTTTTTACCTGTCGTCCCGGCATCGGTATAACGACGTAAATAGGTTTTGAAATCTATTGAAGTCGGAGAGTTCTCTTCGCCGAGGGTAGCATTGTCGAGTTGTTTCTGGATTTGCGAAAGCTGCCAGAATACACGCATCTGATCGGCTGTCGTCTCTACCGTTTCGTCGATTGCGAGGAAAAGAGAATCGACGAATTTGTATACGTCCGGTTTATAACTTTCTCCGATCCATGCTCCGGGGATGACAACAAATCCGAAATTTTGATCGATATTTTCGTCTTTGATTCCGTGTCCGTTTACTTCATAGATGTCGCATTGACGTCCGGTAGTCCCCCCCCCCAAGACTTGCGGCAAGGCAACCGGTGAACATATAGCCGCGTTGGCCGCCAATATAAGCATTGTTTCTTGTGTTTTGCAGTACGTTGACGAAACTCATGCTGGCGTTCAAACCGTCTACCGAACGCAGATCGTCCAGGGAGAGCAGGTGTTTCTTCTCACCGCCGATCGGTGTGCCGTGCATCGAGAAGAACGAAATGGTCGGAGAGCTGGCTCCCGTGTTTGGAGTGGGATATGTCTCTGGCGAGTTCTCGTATGTCTCGACTTTGTTGTTGGCGTAAAGCGTTGCGTTCGGGTTTACCCACGCTGAACCTTTGAGGTCACCTGTAACGCTGGACACCGGATAATAGAATGTTTTACTCCCGCCGTTGCCAGAAAGTACCACTTCGATAGCGGTGATGTTCTTGCTGTCCGGGAAGAAAAGCAGGTTGAGCGTTTTATTCGAAATGGCAAACGATTGGGGGTCTCCTGCCGCGGTGTAATTCCCTTCGCTGCCGCTGACGCCGGTTACTACGGCAGTAGTAACGTCACTCGAAGAAGAGATCGTGCCGACAATCGAAACGGGTTCCCCGTAAGTAAGTGCATCCGGAATCTCCTCACTCAGGCTGATGCTGGCATCAAGAACCTGGTCGCTGCCTCCGTCTTTGTCTTTGTTGCATGACACGAAAGCGATCGTTCCCATTGCCAGGACTGTAAATAACAAAATTCTTTTCATGGTTTGTGTTTTATAAAAAAGGTTAATAAATGTTAGGTATGAGTTATCTGTTTTTCAATGTAATGTAGGATATGACCGGACAGTGGTCCGAAAATGAAGCATCCGTGCACACTCGGGTCGATTTCAGATCGATACCACTATCGCTACGGCAAAAGATGTAGTCGATTTTTATATTCGGATTTCTTGCCGGGAACGTAGGTTCGTTGCTGGTCAGGGGTTGCCAACGGGTAAAACCCTGGCAAATTTCCGGGGAATCGGGTTCGGCATTCAGGTCTCCTGCCAGCATGACGGGGCCTTCGACATTCTCATCCACCCAGGCATCGATAAAATGGATCTGTTTCAGCCGGATGTCTCCGGACGAGACTTCCAGGTGGGTACAGATAAATGTCAACGGATCACCTCCAGGTAGTTCGATGGTGGCAACCAACATGGTACGCTGTTCGGCGTTGTCTTCGTTGGGCAGCAACACGCGTTCGGTCTTGATAAGCGGATAGCGGCTCAACACTCCGATGCCATAATAGCCACCCATATAGTCGATCGCTTTCCCGTAGGCGGCAAACATGCCGGTCCTCCATGCGAGTTCGTTGACGAATCGAACGCCATTCTGATGGGGTGCCATGGGGCGCCGGGTATTCCAATCGCATTCCTGAAGCGCAACGATATCCGGATTCCGGGAAGCGATGTATCCGCCGATTTGCTCCATGGTGGCGATTTCACCGAAACGCAGGTTGTAGGTCATTACACATAAGGAATCCTGTGCCGCCAGCGATCCGGCAAACGACAGCAGCAGAAGTAATAAAAATACATGTTTTCTCATGATGGACATGTTGTCTTATGTTAGGTTCAGGAAATTTTCTCGATCGAAATGCAGTAATAGGGTAGGTTGACGCGTTGAAGCGGTTCGATACTTCGGCATACATAGTTGACGGGCGTAAGAACAAAGAGCGAATAGGGGGTCGATGGACTCTCATGGAACTCGAGCCGGTATGCCGTATGATTCCGTTTCAGGAAATCGCTCATGGATGTTTTTATTTCGTTCTTGACGGTTCCTACAACGATCCCGTTCGAAAGAAGTTCGCTGCTGCGTAATTCCAACATTGCCTCGACCTGCGACAGAGCATCGATTTTCGTGGTGTAGATGCACACATCGTTTGTCATCGCGAGAACCAGGGTAAATCCGCAACCCGAAAGGAAGAGGCGGCCCGGAATTGCCACCCCGTCGAAACGGGTTACCTCGTACCGTGTGATAATTCCTGTGCCTTCGATCTGGGTGCCAGTGGGTGTGTTCTGAGCGAACAGGGCATTCGATTTGGTATTGTATGCGATCTTTACGGCCGGATTGGCCTCTCCGGGTGTGCAGTCCGTCCGGTCGAACAGATAGATGGCCGAACGTTTGCCTGTCTGTTCATTGATGTGCGCCGATGCCACACTGATGTCGCGCATCGTAAAGAACGGTGCATCGTCGAGTGCCGAAAAGAAATCGATATTGAAAAGGTTGTTCGCGTCGATGGTCTCGGGCGGTTCGGGTGCAACGTACTCTTCGTCGGAATTTCCACCTCCTCCGTTCCCGTTCCCATTCCCGCCATCGTCTGATTCGGAGGAGGAACATCCTGCCGCAAAAAACAAAAGTGCACAAAGTGGAAACAATATGGAATAAACTCTTTTCATGGCGCTATTCGTTTATGGTGATCTTGACATCCACGACCAGAAAACAGTGGTCCGACAGGTCGGGGTAAGATACGATCTGGTAGTCCGTTGCACTCCACTGTTTCGGATACCCCATTACATAATCCAAACGTTTGGTCGGTGATTCGGCCGGAATGGTGTTCCCCGTATTCTTACCGATGTCCTGCCAACGATTGAGTGCGTAGGTATAGGTGTTGCTGCCGGGAACGGCATTGAAATCGCCCGCGAGCAGGGTGGGGGTGGTCGTGTCGGTATTGAAGATGGCCTTGTTGACGTCGGCCATCATCTGGACTCTTGCCTGTTCCGATTCGACAGGCAAATGGACGGTGGCAACACGGACCGTATTCCCGTCGGGCAGCATGACGTAGAGCCATGCGCACGAACGGGTCTCATTGACCCCATCGGGTCGTGACAGAACCAGTTCCGCCCCGAAAAAAGGCCACTTGCTGAGTAGCGCATTACCGAAGCCTCCTCCGCTGTAGTTGAACGATTTGCTGAAAAAAGGGAACATGCCGGTCTGTATGGCGACATCGTTCAGCCAATCCTTTTTCCCGTTGCGGTTTGTAAAGTTGTCCACTTCCTGAAGGGCTACGATGTCGGGGTCATACTGTTTGATGCACTCGGCGAACGGGGTGGTATTATGGTTGGCATAACTGCCTCCTTCCTTGATGTTCATCGACATGACACGCAATTCGATGGTTTTCTGTCCGAAAAGGGACGAGACTGCTGTCGTGGCGATAAACACAAGCAGGATATGTTTGAAACGCAGATTCATGTTACGGTTTTTATTATGTTAGTTCCAACCCGGATTGTTTGGTTTCAGATTCGGGTTCAACTGCATCTGGGCGAAAGGAATCGAGAGCAGGTAATGTTTCGGGTCTACGAACGTGCGTCCGGTTTCGAGCAACAGATACTGTTTCCCGTCATTGGCGGTTTTCCAGGTAAGCTGGTCCAGTTTGGTGTCGAGCTTCGACTCGTCGAGCCAGTCACGGCGGACACCCAACAAGTCTTCACCCAGTCGATACCCCTCTTTCCAACGTATGATGTCGAAGTAGCGATGCCCTTCGAAGAAAAGCTCCACACGACGTTCCCGACGGATCTCGGTACGAATGTCCGAGCCGGCAGGCAAGTTGGTCAGTTCGAGGTGTGTCATTCCCACGCGATCGCGAATCCGGTTGATGGTATTGTCTATGTCTTCCTGCTTGAGCTGGTTGAGTCGTTCCTTGGCTTCAACATAATTGAGCAGAATCTCGGCATAGCGGATCATGATGATGTCGTTGTCGTCGTGGTTGACGGTAGAGATAGCGCTCGGTTCGACGTACTTGAGCAGATAATATCCCGTCGATGTCTGGCATCCGACCTTGTCGTTTATCATTTTCGGGTAGGTGTAGATTTGCGAATTGTCGGCGCCCCATGGCGTACCGGGCGAAAGAATCGATTGAGTCATGCGTGGGTCGCGATTCTGGAATACTTCCTCATAGGAGGTGCAGGTAGACGGGTCCCATATTTCCCCTTTGTCAGTGAGGTAGCATTCGATCATCGATTTCGTCGGGACGAACCGAGAATAGTCTCCGGGAACCCACAGCTCGCGCGAGAGGTTGTGGGCCGTACGCGAATCATCACCCAATTTGTCGTTGTAGACGAACGCGAGGATGACTTCATGGTTGGTCGCATTGCGGGAAGCACGGCCCGTGTAGGTGAACAGGTCTTTGTAGTCCTGATCCGGTTTGCCGGTTGAATAGAGTCCATAGTAAGGCAATGCCATGGCCCGTTCCGCAGCATCGACCGCATCGGCCCACCGTTCGTTGTAAAGGTAGATGCGAGAAAGGAGAGCCAGAGCGGCCGCCTGCGATATATGGCCAAACTCGGAACTGGCCGCTTCGATATATTCCGGAAGTGCTTTGTAATGCAATTCGAGATCGGTCGTGATGCGGTCGATGATATTGGCCCGCGGGTCACGTCCACGGTATACGTCGGGTGATTCGACGTTCAATTCGTCGACAATAAGGGGAACATCCCCGAAATAGTTTGTCAGTATCCAATAGTTGTAGGCTCTGTAGAAGTAAGCTTCTGCCGCATACCGTTCACGGATATTTTCGCTTACGGTTTCGGCTCGTTGGTAATTGTTGAGGAAGTAATTGGTACGACCGATATTCTCGTAGCAATCCACCCAGATGGTGTTCAGCTGGGAGATATCGGTTGCATAATTACCCCCGCCGATGGTACGGAAGGCGGTTGTGACGGCCCATGGAGCGCTTTCGGCCATGATTTCGGTCATGTTGAGCCAATATTTCCCTTGCAGGGAGGCTGTAAATACGTTTGCGGCACTTTTCATGTGCTCTTCGCTTTGCCAGAAATTGCCGTCGGAGATCTGATCCAATGGAGCTCGTTCCAGAAAATCGTCGTTGCACGAAACCAGCAAGGCCAGAATCGATGCGATATATGTTGCTTTTTTCATCTGTTTCACTTTTTTTCGTTTTTCAATGCGTGTGTGATGTCAAGACTGCCTTTTTATTTGAATGTGAAGTTGATGCCCATCACGAATGTCTTTACCTGCGGATAATAGCCTCCCGATTGTATGGGGGTTTCAGGATCGTAGGCATAGAAAAAGTCGCTGACGGTAAACAGATTGTCTGCCGAAAGATATATCCTGCATTTGTCGATCCGTGCTTTCTGCAACCACCGTTTCGGCAACGAGTACCCTATCTGGATATTTTTCAAACGCAAATAGGAGGCATCCTCGAGCCAATAGGTCGAAAACGTGGATTGGTTGAATGAGGTATTGTAAGTCAGACGCGGATACGAAGCATTGGGGTCTGGGTTGGTTTCGATGTTGTAGCGTTCCTGGTGGATCTTTTGAGGATAACCAGCCATGTCTTGGAAGGCGTGGCGTGCGCTTCCCGTCAGATAACCGTCGCATTTTCCCACTCCCTGGAGCGTAAAGTCGAAATCGAGGTTCTTATAGGCGAGAAAACCCTTGAAACTGTACGTATAGCGAGGAATCGCGCTGCCGATTACGACTTTGTCGTACTCGGGACTGATACGCCCGTCGGGAACTCCGTTGGGTCCGCTGATATCCTTGTACTTGATATCGCCGGGCTCATAGTCGTAGCCCGTTACGACAGGGATGTTCTGGAGTTCGTATTTTTTTGCATATTCATCGTACACGTCGAAGTCGTCGGGAGTCATGAGTCCTTCTGCGATGTAGCCGTAAAACGCGTCGATCGGATCGCCTACACGTCGGATTTGATAGCCGCTCAAATCGGGTTGGGTGCCGCCTAAATCGGTAATCTTATTCTTTACGTCGGATATGTTGAACGATACGCCGTACGTGAAATCACCCAATTTATCGTTCCAGCTGACATCCAGTTCCCAACCCTTGTTGTTGACCGCCCCGACGTTTTCTTCCGTAGGCTTGGCTCCGATTTGGGCCGGATAGTTGAGTTGGAGCAGAATACCGTCGGTATCCTTGTCGAACCAGTCGAACGATACGGCCAGGCGGTTTGAGAACATCGACAGGTCGATACCGAAATCGAGCATCGTGATTGTTTCCCAGGAAAGATTCGGATTGGCGAGTGTCGATTGCGTGTATCCGGTAGTGGCATTTGTCCCGATGAGCGAGAGATTGCTGCTGTACGAGGTAAGGATCGACATGTACGGATAGTTTGACGATCCGACATATTGATTGCCGAGTTTCCCCCACGAGGCACGCACCTTGATGTTGTCGAACCATTTACGCGAGAACTCCATGAACTTCTCTTCGGTCAGTCGCCATGCTCCGGAAAACGAAGGGAAGAGGCCTCCGCGGTTGTCGTGGTGGAAACGGGATGAAAGGTCATAACGCATGTTCGCTTCGAAAAGATAGCGCTCGTCGAAGTTGTAGCTTACGCGGCCGAATCCCGACCTCAATGCCCATTGAGCGGCTTCGCCGGTATTGCTCATGGTCGTCGGGTCACCGAGGTTGAGGGTCGGATCCTTTTCTGTGGCCAACCCGTAGCGCGATGCTTCGAAACCTTTCGTTACGAGCCATTCCTGCGACATGCCGACAACCCCGCTGATGTTGTGCTTCTTGATGGCGACATCGAAGTTGGATTGCAGAATGAGCGTTTGCTGAATCTGATTGGTCGATTCGTTGGAGAGATAATTCGGTGAGTTGTATTCTACGGTGTTCCCGTTTTCGGGATCACGAAAAACGATCGTATTGCGTTGTACTTTCCCTGCCGTGTTGGTCGTAGTCATGTTGTACGTTCCGGTTACATTCCATTTCTCTTTGAGAATGTCGATTTTCAGGGTTTCCAGCAGGGAAAATTCGCCCGATCTGATAGTGCGGTTCCCGCCGTCGGTCAGTACGGCGACAGGATTTGTGTTGCCACCTCCATAGGCCCATGTGCCATCGGTATAGTAGATCGGCACGTTGGGAGCAATACGCATCGCCGTATAGATCGCACCACCTCCGCTGTTGAGGGTGCTGTATGGTGAAACGATGTTGCGGTCGATGTAGCTTATGTTTGAACTCAGGGTTACGCGGTCCAGGAATTTTGAATCCATTTTATAACGGAAGTTGTGACGTTGTTCGCCCGTGGTATTCCCTATGGTAAGACCATCCTGATCGAAGTAGCGGTAGCTGAGCATGTAGCCCGTATCTCCGAAACTCCCGTTGACGCTGAGCGTGTAGTTTTGTTGCGGCGCGTAGTCTTTCAGTACGGAATCGATCCAATTGGTATTGCCGAAATGGTTCGGGTCCGTGTTGTTGCGGACTTTGTCGAAATCCTCTGGAAACCAGGCGGTCGCCACACCCACATTCGATCGGGCTTCGTTATCGAGCGTCATGAATTCGATCGCATCACACATTTCGGGAAGACGTGTCGGTGTCTGGATCCCGTAATAGGCCCCGAAATTGACGACGGGTTTCTGGTTCCCTGCCAGTTTCCGGGTGGTGATGAGCAGTACGCCATTTGCTGCACGGGCCCCATAGATGGCCGACGAAGCGGCATCCTTGAGTACCGATACGCTTTCGATATCTTCCGGGTTGAGGGCAGAAATGTCGCCTTCGACACCGTCTATCAGAATCAAGGGATTGGCATTGCCGAGGGTGCCGATACCACGGATGCGGATAGTGGTATTCGAACTGCCGGGTTGTCCCGACATATTCCGTACCGTAACGCCCGGAAGCATCCCCTGCAAGGCGCTCGAAACGGTCGCCATGGGACGCGAACTCAAATCGTCGCTGGTGACCATCGAAACTGCACCGGTCAGGTTCACTTTTTTCTGTGTTCCGTAACCTACCACAACCACCTCTTCCATCATCTTGGCCTCTTCTTCCAGGACTACGTCGATAACCGACCGGTTGCCGACCCGAATGTTTTGTGTTTTGTAGCCCAGAAAAGAAACCATGATTTCGGCATCCGGCCCGCTGACATTCAACGAATAACGGCCATTATAATCGGCTGTTGTGCCGTTGTTGTTCCCCTGGCCGAGCAGAATGATGTTTGCTCCGATGATGGGATTGCCTTCGGTGTCGGTGATTTTTCCCGTGATTTTTTTCTCTTGCCGCTGTGGTTGCTCTTGCGGAGTTTCGGCCCTTTTGGCCGAGAGGGTGATTTGCTTGTCTGCCTTGATCGCATAGTCGATCCTCAACCCATCGAGCAGACGGTTCATGATCCACTCGATGCTTTGGTCGTCTGCTTCGAGGCTGACAATTGCATCGGTATCGGGCAGCGTGCTGCTGTAAAAGAAACTGTAACCGCTCTCTTTTTCGAGTATTTGCAATGCCTCTTTCAGCGGTTTCTCCTTTATGGTTACGCTGATTTGTCCCATAAGCGGACAAACGGATACCATTGAAAAAAACAGTAACGTCAGTAGATGTAGAAGTAAAGGTTTTTTCATGAGGTTATAGAGTTGTTATTGTTAGGTTTCGGTTTGATTTGGTTGGTTTGCGGGAGGATCAATCCCGTCGGCTGAACTTGATGGTGTTCCCGTAGGCTTTGTATTGCACCGGAGCAGTACTTGTAATCAAGTCCAATACATTGCGGAGACTGTTGTTGCGGACCAGTCCGGTGAATGTGTATTTGGATATTGACTCTTCGGCGAAGATGATCTCGATGTTGTACATTCGTTCGAGTTGTATGGCGATTTCGAACAGGCTTTGACCGTCGAACAGGAGTTCGTTGTAAATCCACGGGATGGCATGATCGGCATAGGGGACATTTTCCACCCGAAAGTCGTGTGTCGTCCGCGAATAGTTTGCGGAGGTATTGGGAAGCAGAATCTCTTCACGAGAACCGGCGGATGTCTTTACCCGGCCGTCTACGAGTGTGGTGACGATTTCGTCATCCGAAGCGTAAGCCTTTACATTGAATTTGGTCCCCAAAGCCTCGATGTCCACTTCGCCGGCATTGACCACGAAAGGTAACGACGGATTTTTTGCCACATCGAAATATGCTTCACCGTCGAGTGTTACATGGCGGTTATGGGAGTTGTAATCGGTTGAGTAGGTGAGTTTGCTGGCTGAGTTAAGCCACACTGTCGTTCCGTCCGGAAGGGTGACGGTGCTTTTTTGCCCCCGTTCGGCAAGAATGTCAAAAAACTGGGGGTGTTGCGAACGTTCTGCGATCTTGTAGCCCAGCAAACCCGCTCCGGCGATCAAAAGAATCGCGGCAGCTGCTTTGCACAGGGCCAGGATCTGTTTTTTGCGCACTACACGCCTCTCCTTTTCGAGCAAAAGTATCCGATCCAGCAACTCAGACCCCATCCTCTCCTTCAGGCAGGGATCCATCTCCGGGGAGCTGGCATGCCATTTTTTACGACTGTATTCTTCGAATTCACGGTTCGGCGAACTTTTCGCAAAAAATTTGCGCAAGCGTTCGTTGGTGTCGGTATCGGCGTTCCCTTCGATGAACGTGTCGAGCAGTTCGTTGTAATCCTTTTGTTCCATAGCTATAAGATGTATGAATAATGCTTCCGTTTTCCTTACACGTCGCATCATTTTTTTGAAAAAAACTGGAAATCCCTGATAATCGTTAAAGGATTATGA
>CASDWR010000083.1 GCA_949284665.1 uncultured Rikenellaceae bacterium
CGCTCAGTTGGGATCGCGATGAAGAGGTAGTTGTCGGAAACAGCAATCCGTTCATGAGCGGGGCCTGGCTCAATACTTTCCGATACAAGGGATTCTCGTTGAGCCTGACTTTCCAGTACACCTTCGGTGGCGATATTTACAACAATACGCTGTTCAACAAGGTGGAAAACATCGATCCCAAGATCAACGTCGATGCGCGTGTCTTCTCCGACCGCTGGCATGAGGCAGGCGATATCTCGCGTTATCTTGGAATCAATGCCGATGCACAGAGTCATACCTCGGAACGTTTCGTAGAGCGTCAGAACGAACTCTATCTCTCCAGCCTGACTTTTGCATACGACTTTTCCGCCCGATTCCTCGAAAAAATCGGTTTCAAGAAACTGTCCGTCGGTTTCGGTCTTTCCGATGTTTTCCGCCTTTCGACGGTCAAATACGAACGGGGAACCAGCTATCCCTATTGCCGCAGTATCAACCTTACTTTGCGTCCAACCTTCTAATTCTGCAAGATCATGAAAAAATATATAATATTTCTTTCGATAACGTTCCTGACACTGCTGACCGGATGCAATCAGTTTCTGAATATCAATCCCAAGTCGGAGGTTACGAACGACGATATGTTTACTACGGCCGAAGGTTGTGAGGACGCACTTTACGGCATCTATGCCGATATGGGAACGAATCGAAACCTTTTCGGCGAGAAACTCTCTTTCATGTTACCCGAGATGATGAGCGGTAACATGACTACCACGACAGTGGCCGAATACAAGTACCTCTCGTATGCCGATTGGGGACAATCGAGTGCCACCACTGCTATTACCAGCCTTTGGGATGCCATGTATGCCAATATCGGTTATATCAACAACGTGATCGAAAATCTGGAGAACAATGAAAACGATTATCGTTACATGAATCTCTACAAGGGTGAAGCTTACGCTTTGCGTGCATTCATGCATTTCGAGGTTGCCCGTTATTTTGCGGTTGCGTTCGCATCGACCGATGCGGCTGCCAAGGCTTCCGCCCTTCCTTATGTAACTGCCTACGGTTACACGCCTACACCCTATTCGTCGCTCGAGGATTACTTCGCCAAGATCATCGAGGATCTTGTGCGGGCAGAACAGTTGTTGACGGCCGATCAGGAATTGGTTCCGGCTGTGCGGGACAATGCCGCCAATGGCTTTACTTCCTGTCGGATTATGCACATGAATCTTTATGCCGTACAGGCTTTGATGGCCCGTGTTTACTGGACGATGGGCGGAGAGTGGATGACATTGGCCGGACAATATGCAGAGAAAGTGATCGACAGCGAAAAATTCCCGCTGATGTTGAGTTCCGACCTGTCCAATATGGAGGGTGGGGTATTGAACCTGAAGGAAACGATATTCGGGCTCTATTCGACGACGGTCCCTTCCCGTTATTATTCGTTGCATGCTCAGGACAATGCTTCCTATACGCTCAATCCGAACTTCCTGAATATCTACGAGGACAGCGGCCCGGGCGAAGGCAGCGACCTGCGTCAGACTGTCTGGTTCAACAGCTCGTCGCAGATTTGTACGAAACACCTGAATCCTATCTATCTGACAGGAAACACTTCCTCTACCTACACGGGTAGCTCGATCATCGGTTTCAGCCTGATTTCCGTTCCGGAGATGTATTATATCGTAGCAGAAGCAAACCTCTCGTCCGATCCGGAAAAGGCAATGAAATATCTGGATTATGTGATTGCTTCGCGGGGGATGGTTAAATTCGCCGACCGGGACGGAGTGTCGGGAATCACGGCGGATGATATCTATCGTGAACGTGAAAAGGAAATGTTTATGGACGGACAAACCTGGCACAATATGAAACGGCTGCAAAAAGACCGTTCGATCGATTCCAACGAACTTCCCGGCAATGACGACGATAATTACCGTCTGCCTATTCCGATCGATTCGGAGTTGACATACAGACAATAAAAAGAAAGGAAGATGTATATGAAAAAGATAATGAAAACATTCGGAGCGTTTCTGTTCCTTCTGACTTTGTCCGGAATGTGGGCGTGCAAAGATACTTGGGTAATGTATGATACCGATCAGAAGAATCGCCTCTATTTTTATCACAAGAATCTTCCGATTGACAGTACCATACTGGTCAATGAAGTCTCGTTCGCTTTTGTGACGGATGAGACGCTCAATCATCGTATCGAAATTCGACTGATGGGGCTGCCTGCCGATTACGATCGTCAATTCGAGATTCAGGTACTGCATGATGATACTCCGCAACTCGATTACGGAGATGTAATCCGTGATGTGGTCGATGGTGTCGAAGGGGAAGATTTCGAGGTGTTGAGTACCGTTGTGCCTGCAGGTAGCGTAGTCGGGTATATCGATCTGAAGATCAATCGTACAGCGAAAATGCTTGATAAAGCAGTGTCGATTCCCATCGTGGTCAAAGAGACCGATGAGTTCATGGCACAGCCCAATAATATGTGTAAAGTGATCGTGACGGATGGCGAACCTGCATGTCCCGACTGGTGGAAAGTCGAATGGCAAGGCGTAGTATACAACTGGTACATGTATCTTGGCGACTATTCGGCTGCAAAGTACCGCAAACTTCTGGAACTTTATCACGGAATCGAAGATACCAATCCGGTTTTGTTCGAAGACCTGGTCAACACCTATGGGCTCTATTTCGACAACGAAGAGGCAGAATTGACATTAGGCTTTTTCTCTAAGAGAACACCTACCGTGTGGGCCAAGTATGTGTTGATCCCGTTGTATGAATATTGGAAAGAGAACTACCCCGATGCTGAACGGGGACCCGGTTATACTGACAAATCCGTAAATGCTCTTACCGGAGGGTGGAGAAATCCTATCCGACTCTACCGATAGATAGGCGGAATTAGTATGAAATTAATAAAGTGAAAAAATTATGAAAAAATATCTATTCATAACGGTCTTTTCGGTGGTGGCAGCATTGATGGTTTCCTGTTACGGTATACCCGATGAGGAGTTTGCAACACTGTCCGACCTTGAGATTACGGCCAATGAACTGGTACAGGTAAAACAGTCCGCTGAATTGCATATGGATATCGATGTGAAGAGCGATCTGGATGTAACCTATGAGTGGAGCTATGGGCCGGTGGCACAAACCGGATTTCCGAACATGTCTACGTCGACGGTTATTGGGAATACCCGTACGCTCGATTATAGCTTCCCAAAACCCGGTGAGTATGTGCTTCGTCTGAAAGCAGACAACGGAGAAAAAATCGTATTCAAATATTTTCGGTTGCAGGTGCAGACCGGTTACGATGAGGGAATCCTTATCCTGAACAACGATGATGCCGGGAATGGACAACTTACTTTCATCAAGCAGCGTACGGAAGAAGAGATTGCCAATAACGAACAGGAAATATGGGACGATGTGTTTAC
>CASDWR010000084.1 GCA_949284665.1 uncultured Rikenellaceae bacterium
AGTGAACGTTGTGGCCAAGATGAAAGAGACAAATGCCGTGATCGGCGGTGAAGGGAATGGCGGCGTGATCTATCCGGCGCTTCATTATGGCCGGGATGCCGTGGCAGGTTTGGCGCTTTTCCTGACCGGTTTGGCACGGAAAGGAATGACGGTTTCCCGGTTGCGGGCGACATACCCGGACTATCATATCTCCAAGAACCGCATCGAGTTGACCCCTCAAATCGACGTGGACAGTGTGTTGCGCGCCCTCAAAGAGCGCTATGCCGGCGAGCGGGTGACGGATATCGACGGTGTGAAGATCGATTTTGAAGGGGGATGGGTGCATTTGCGTAAGTCGAATACGGAGCCCATTATCCGTGTGTACAGCGAGAGCCACGATCGGCAGAGTGCGGAGGCATTGGCGGCTGCCGTGATCGGTGAGGTGGAACGCTGTTGCAGAATGGAATGATGCTCGGGTGGCAGGAATCCGTAGCTCGGCAGATTTATTGTGCCGTGCAACTGTCCGGGAGGAATTCCCGAAAAAATATTACCTTTGGGGGAATCGATAAATGGAAGTAATTATGGAACAGGTAAAAAGTCATATCGAGGGGAACAGGGATCGTTTCCTTTCCGAATTGTTCGAGTTGCTCCGTATCCCGTCGATCAGTGCACAGAGTGTACATAAGGGGGATATGTTGCGTGCTGCCGAGTGGCTGAAGTCGTCGCTGCTGAAAGCGGGTGTGGATCGTGCCGAGGTGATGTCGACGGAGGGGAATCCGGTGGTTTATGCAGAGAAGATGGTTTCGCCCGAAGCGCATACGGTGGTGGTCTACGGCCACTACGACGTGATGCCCGTAGATCCGGTCGAGGAGTGGCGTACCGAACCATTCGAACCGGTGGTGAAAGAGGGACGGATTTGGGGCCGTGGGGCAGACGACGACAAGGGCCAGCTTTTCATGCATGTGAAAGCATTCGAGGCACTGGTGGCTACCGGAAGCCTCCCATGCAACGTGAAGTTTATGCTTGAAGGAGAGGAGGAGATTGGATCCCCCAGTCTTTACAGATGGTGCGAGGAACACCGGGAGTTGATGAAGGGCGATGTAATATTGGTTTCGGACACCAGCATGATTGCATGGGATACCCCGTCGATTACTTGTGGATTGCGTGGTTTGTGTTATATGGAGGTTGAGGTGACGGGACCCAATAAGGATCTTCATTCGGGACTTTTCGGAGGGGCTGTAGCCAACCCGGCCAACGTGCTGACACGACTGATCGCATCGCTTGTCGATGATCGGGGCAGAGTAACGATCCCGGGTTTCTATGATGATGTGCGCGAGTTGACTCCCGAAGAACGTGCCGACTTCAATAAGGCACCTTTTTCGCTCGAAGATTATAAAAAGGCACTTGATGTGGATGATGTGCAGGGAGAGGAAGGGTATACCACGATGGAGCGTACGGGCGTACGTCCGACTCTCGATGTGAACGGAATTTGGGGCGGTTATATCGAAGAAGGGACCAAGACTGTCATTCCGGCCCGGGCATCAGCGAAGATATCGATGCGTTTGGTCCCGAATCAGCGTTACGAGAGAATTGCAGACCTTTTCGAACGGCATTTCCGGGCTATTGCCCCGCCGAGCGTACGGGTGAAGGTGAGAAATTTGCACGGAGGCGAACCTTATGTATCCCCGACCGACTTGCCGGCCTATCGGGCAGCGGCAAAGGCAATGGAGGCCACATTCGGGAAAAAACCGCTGCCGTTCTATTCTGGTGGCAGCATACCGATTGTCAGCGCATTCGAGTCCATTTTGGGAATGAAATCGATTCTGATGGGATTCGGCCTCTCGCAGGATGCGATCCATTCACCGAATGAGAGCTACGGCGTGGAGAACTTTTATCGTGGGATAGAAACCATTGCATGTTTTTATCGTTATTTCGCTGATATGAAATAATGTCGGTAAGGGGTGCCCGAACAGCGTAGCAGGTCGGGGCGCTTTATGACGGGGTTTTCGGCGAACAAGGTCGGGATTCCGCCTGTGTCAATGTCATCGGTCATCGCTTGTTCGGATAATTCCCGATTCTGCCTTAAAAAAATGGCCGATCCGGATTTGGAATATCGGTCAGGGATAGTGGCGGGGCGAACAGTAGTTCCGGATGCTGACACATGTTGAATCATTTCCCGACGGTGAAAAATGGTGTCGCGGGAAATGGTTGTTGTAAAATCGCGAAAAAAAACATATCTTTGAAAAATTATTTGAATGGAGTTTCTTCGCCTTGATCGGTAGGGAACAAAATGGTGCTGACTGTACGGCGAAACGCCGGAATGAAGGCGACATGAAGTCGGGAAAATACCATTACGATTGCATGTGCCGGAATGGAGGCGCGCAAGCAAGAAGACAGCACGGCATCGGATGCCTTGTCATGAAGGGGAGAAGAGCGAAGGCGGTGTGAACGGCGAGTCGTGTCGCCGGGAGATGGGGAGAACGAGTATATGCGGAAGGGAGAGGTCAACGCATGCAACAGTGAGCAAAGGTAATAAAGAATAAACTTATAAAATAAAGATAAACCATGAAATTCATCATTTCGAGTTCTGCATTTCTGTCGTTTCTTTCCACTACGGGAAAGGTGATCAGCAGCAAGAATACGTTGCCGATTCTCGACTATTTTCTTTTCGAGTTGAAAGACGGGGTGTTGAAGGTTACGGCATCCGATCTGGAGACGACGCTTGTGGGTACGATCAAACCCGAGAGCATTGAAAAGGAGGGCGTAATCGCTGCCCCGGTCAAATTGATGCTCGATTCGCTGAAGGAGTTTTCAGAACAACCCTTGACGGTTGAGGCTGACGAGAACACCTGGGAGATCAAAATCAGCTGGAAAAGTGGATCGCTGTCCATTCCGGGGACATCGGGGTTGAGTTATCCGACACCACCCCAGTTGGCTGAAGAGCGGTCAGAGATGGATTTCGATGTGGACATGTTGCTTACGGGGATCAACAAGACCATTTTTGCAACGGCCGATGATGAATTGCGACCGGTAATGAATGGAGTGTATGTGGATATTGTCCCCGACAAATGCACGTTCGTGGCTACCGATGCCCATAAGCTGGTACGTCATACGGTTGAAACGGAAACGGGACGTACCGCCTCGTTCATTCTTCCCAAGAAGCCGGCCAATCTGTTGCGTTCGATGCTGGTCAAGGAGGAGGGAAGCGTCAAGGTTGCGTTCGATTCGAAGAATGTGATGTTCACTCTGAAAAACAGTGTGCTTGTTTGTCGTTTGATCGAGGGTACCTATCCCAATTACAGCGCTGTGATACCAACGGCAAATCCCAATCGGGTTATTGTGGACCGTATAGAGTTTTTGAATGCCATCAAGCGAGTAGCCGTCTGTTCGAATCAGGCGACCAATCTGATCAAACTCGACATTACGAACAACAATATCGACCTTACGGCTCAAGACTTGGATTTCTCCTATTCGGCGAACGAGACGTTATCGTGTGCCTACGAAGGAGAGAAGATCGTTATCGGGTTCAAATCGACATTTCTCGTGGACATACTTTCGAACATAGAGACCCCGAGTGTGGTGGTTGAACTGGCAGATTCTACGCGTCAGGGTGTGTTTAAACCCGTTTATGATGATAAACAAAGCAGCGAGACGCTAATGGTGTTGATGCCGATGCTGATCAATGCATAACGTGCGGTCGTGCCGATGAAGCTGAATCTGAAAAGGCCTATTGTATTCCTCGATCTGGAGACGACGGGTGTGGATGCCGCGAAGGATCGCATTGTGGAGATTTCTCTGGTGAAAGTCTTTCCGAACGGGGATGAAGAGATCAAGACCCGCCGGATCAATCCAGGTATGCACATTCCCGCCGAAGCGACCGCCATTCATGGCATAACGGACGAAGATGTGAAGAACGAGCCTCGTTTTGAGCAGATTGCCAAGTCATTGGCTGCCTATATAGAGGGCTGTGACCTGGGAGGATACAACTCCAATCGTTTCGACATTCCGGTGCTTGCGGAAGAATTTCTTAGGGCAGGGGTCGATGTTGACCTTAAGAAGCGGAAATTCGTGGACGTGCAGAACATCTTTCACAAGAAAGAACAGCGGACGCTGGTAGCGGCTTACAAGTTCTATTGCGACAAGGATTTGAACGATGCCCATTCCGCACAGGCGGATACATTGGCGACATACGAAGTGTTGCAGGCCCAACTCGATCGTTATCCTGATTTGCAGAACGATGTCGATTTTCTTTCGGAGTACAGCGTGCAGAATCAGTGTGCCGATTATGCGGGTCGCATACTTTACGATAAGGACGGTGTGGAGATATTCGGTTTCGGGAAACATCGAGGACGACGTGTGGCCGATGTTTTTCGGGAGGAGCCGAGTTACTATTCGTGGATGATGAATGGCGATTTTCCGAAATACACCCTGAAAGTGATTACGGAGATCAGATTGCGCGATGCCGCAGTGAATAGCCCCAAAAAGTGATGATTCGGAAACAAGAAATCGAAACCTGAGCCCATACGACAGATGAAAAAAGTACTATTTGTCTCTCTTTTTCTTGCATTGTTCATTTGGACGGTGTCGGCGTACGCACAGACTCCGACGGTACGTTCGTCGAATATCGTATTGATTGACGGGGAGAATTATTATCTGCATACGGTCCGGAAAGGAGAAACGCTTTATGCCCTTTCGAAAGTGTATGGGGTGAGTGTGGAGAACATCGGCAAGGAGAATCCCTCGATTCCTGAATCCGGGTTGAAAGAGGGACAGGTTTTACGTATCCCATGCAGCAAAACTCCCGAGAATCGATATTCCAGACGGAAGACGGACCGTCTTTTCGTACGGCATACGGTGGCGAAAGGGGAAACTACCTATTCGATTGCCAAACGTTATGCCGTATCGGTAACGACCCTGATTGAGGACAACCCGGGGATTGATCCATCATCGTTGTCGATCGGACAGGAGTTGAAAGTGCGACGAACGGAGATTGGGGAGAGTTCTCCGAGCCGCATTGAAAGCGAGATCAATGATTATGCGGAGGTACTCAACAAGGTGTCCGATGAGTATCGCTACCATGTGGTAGTGATGGGAGAGACGATTTTTTCGTTGAGCCGGATGTTCGGGGTAAGCGAGGAGACAATTCGGAAGTACAACGATCTTTCGCAAGGATTGAAGGTTGGAGCAATGATCAGGATTCCGTCGACGGGCAAGGTGCGTGGTGGAGCAGGACCTGGTTCGGAAGAGAGAGGTTTCGGAGAAGAAGGATTTGCTTTCGAAGACCGTGACCGGAAAGGGGTGAGCGAGTTTGTCTATCGGGACGGATTGAAGGTGGCGTTGTTGTTGCCGCTTACCGACGGGGGAGAGGTAAAAGATAGTTTTGTCGATTTTTATATGGGGGCATTGCTTGCCGCCGAGGAACTCAAGAGACAGGGCTATTCGGTGACG
>CASDWR010000085.1 GCA_949284665.1 uncultured Rikenellaceae bacterium
CATGTCGGCCAAAGATTTCCCTTGTTCCTGTCCTCTGGTTTCGATGTGTCGGAATCGACGCATGAATTTTTTGTTGCATTTTTCCAATGCATTTTCCGGATCGATGCCGTAAAGACGCGACGCATTGATCAGTGCAAAGAAAAGATCGCCGATCTCCTCTTCAGCTCGTTCCGTATTCATGGTGCCTATTTCGGCCTCTGTCTCGGCAAGTTCTTCTCTCACTTTGTCCCAAACATCTTCACGTTTTTCCCAGTCATATCCTGCTGCTGCGGCTTTTTGGCCGATTCGGTAAGCCTTTACCATGGCAGGCAGACTACGTGGAACTCCTGCCAGCACACCGCCTGAAGCTCTCCTCTCTTTTTTCTTTTTTTCTTTCAGCTTCAACATCTCCCAGTTATGGATTACAGTCTCGGCATTGTCAGCACAAACATTGCCGAATACGTGAGGATGTCGATATATGAGTTTGTCGCACAGATGGTTTGCAACATCCCCGAAATCGAATCGGTGTTGTTCATCGCCCATCTTGGAATAAAATACGATATGGAGAAGCAGGTCCCCGAGTTCTTCCCGAATATTGTCCATATCACCATCGGTGATGGCATCGGCCAATTCGAAAGTTTCCTCGATGGTATTGTTGCGCAGCGATTCGAATGTTTGTTTGCGATCCCATGGACATTTTACACGCAGTTCGTCCATGATTTCCAAAAGGCGCCGGGTTGCGGCCAAATGTTTTTCGTACATTGCTTTCGATTTTCGTTCCAAAGATAGGCATAAAACCCGAGAAATCATGCTGTGCTTCTATGAAAATAGTCGGGATACGATGTCGGATACGCATTGTATTTTAATAAGGGTACGGATGTATAAGCCTTACGGCAATAAAATTTTCGGTAAGTTTTATTCGTTATGAATTGTAATATAAAACAGGGATGGGGCGGCGGGGCCGATCACTATTCGAAAAAAAATTCTATCTTTGGGGCTATAATTGTGAGGAATTCATGAAGCGATTTGGATCTTTTGTCGTTATAAGCTTATGTGCGGCTATTTTAATAGGAAGAACGGGAAATGCACAATCGTTGCTTCCGAAACCGGTGAAATACGAGGGGTCATTGTCTGACACTTTGGTTTTCGAACCGACGCGAATCGCTCTTATTTGTCCGCCGGAAGTGGCTGCGATCGGGCAGTATCTTGAGAATATGCTATGGGAAGAGACCGTTATGCCGAGATATGGATCGGCTACTCCCGTACTGGGACGGATTCAGATTCGGTTGTTGGTGGAACCATGGCTTGATCTTCCGTCGGAGGGGTATCGTTTGTCGGTGACTCCGCAAGGTGTGACAATCGTCGGGAAAGATTATGCAGGTGTATTTTATGGTGTACAGACATTTTTGCAGCTGCTTCCCCCGGAAGTATATGCCGGTCAATTGCCGGAGAGGGTGCCTGTGGCGTGTTGCGAGATAACGGACTATCCTCGTTTCCCGTATCGGGGCATGATGCTTGATGTGGCGCGTACGTTTGCGCCGAAGGAGGAGGTGATGCGTTTTATCGAGCATCTTGCCCGTCACAAGATCAACCGTTTCCACTGGCATCTGGCTGATGATGAAGGGTGGCGTATCGAGATCAAAAGCCACCCTGAACTGACTCAAATAGGAGGGTTTCGCGGTACGGGATCACCGGTACGTGCCATTTACGGAGCCTGGGATCAGCGTTACGGTGGATTTTATACGCAAGAAGATATCCGGGAAGTGATCGAATTCGCACGGATGCGAAACGTGGAGATCATTCCCGAGATCGACCTGCCTGGTCACAGTCGGACGATTGCCCTCATTCATCCCGAAATACTTTGCGATTATGCACCCGATACGATGGCTTCGGGTGGTTATGACCGACGTAATGTATGGTGTGCCTCGCGGGAAGAGAATTATCAATTGTTGGATGATATTTTGCGGGAGGTTTGTGCTTTGTTCCCGTCATCCCGCATTCATGTGGGCGGTGATGAGGTAGATGTTTCTCAATGGGCCAAATGCCCGCGTTGTCGTGCTCTGATGGAACAGGAGGGAATAGCTGATTTCCATTTGTTGGAAGATCATATGATGTTGCGGATAGCGGATATTCTTGCCCGGTACGGGAAGCGACCTGCCGTATGGAATGAGGCGGTTGAGAGTGGCAAACTCCCTTTGACAACGAGGGTGCACGGCTGGCAGGGAATCGAAAAAAGTCTTGCTGCCACTGAAAAAGGGTATTCTACAGTGGTAATGCCTTCGGCCTGGTTTTATTTCGACATGAAACAGTCTGCCGCTGAGCCGGGATTGACCTGGGCCGGGGTTGTCGATACCCGCAAGTGCTATTCGTTCAATCTCGATACCCTTGGGTTTACTCCCGAACAGATGCAGCATGTGGTCGGTGTAGAGGGTGCCTTTTGGAGTGAAGTATACCTTTCGATGAAGCAACAGAATCCCGATTATCTCGATTATCAGTGTTATCCTCGTATTTGTGCTCTTGCTGAAGTAGGGTGGACTCCGCAGGGATTGCGGAACTGGGACGATTTTCAGACACGTTTGACGGGCAAGCACTATGCACGTATGGATTGTATGGGAATTCGATATCGCGCCGAGGCTCCGGTAGTGGAGGAGGAGCATATATTGACTCCTCCGTTCGTGTTTGCCTCCTCGTTCGAGTGGCGACAGAATGCTCCTGCAGCGGCTTTGACCGATTATCGGGCGCAGGCTATGACGACTCGCACCTGTCGGAACGGCGATTATTTTCTGTTCACCTTTGCTGAACCTGTCGCGTGTGCACGTATGGAATTTGTTACGGGTTATACTTTTGTTCCTCGTTACTTGTTGCCCGAAGGATATGCCGAAGTAAGTTACGACGGAGAGCATTTCGAACGGATCGGTTCACTCGATGGCGGACGTATTGTATTGGTTCCGTCTGCCCCGGTTCGTGCCGTACGGATCGTGGCGACGGCCGAAGGGAACGGAGAACGTGCGGTAATCGTTCAGCCGCCTCGTATTGTGGCTCCCGAATAACATATAGCCGGTTTTTGTTTGCGGCAGTACGTTGTTTTTTGAATGTGAAAATATAAGCGGACGAATAGAGGGGGGGGGTAAGACCGTTTGTATTGATAAGGACGCAAGTCCGACCTTTTCGAAAACAGAAAAGATTTAAATTCGATACAAATATAGTGAAAGTAAAGTGATGGGTATTGTCTGCTGTGCGATAATGTTTCTGACTGCATGCAGAGGAAATGGACCGCGGAATCTGACGGAGCTGTTTGCGGGGACGCCGGAGTATGAATTGACCTCAGAGTTGTTACCGGTAGCGTCGGAAAATATCCGGAATCCGTTGTTTTATGTTGTGCGATGACGAAAAACTGGAGATCGATCCGGAATGGCGAATTGCGAAGATTTACATGTTTGACTGGCAGTGGAACCCGTTGGCTCGGATACATCTGGACCGTCTGCTTGAAAGAGTAACATACAATGCATCGCGGAATGCATTGATCGGAGTGGCACAGGATGAATCAGGCGGTTCGGCATTTGTTCGTATTCGTTTGCGGACATTATGTGACAGATCGGTTCAGAATACGAAAACACCCGGGATAAAATTTTATCCCGGGTGTTTTCGTATAGCGATTATGTCTGGGACACAAGGCTGGTTTCGTCCACCTTCGGAGCAGGATCGGTTATCGGATCGTTGCTCCCGCCTTCTGGCTGAATTGCGCGATGAAGTTGTTCATGATTCGGTCGATTTGTTGATCGGTGAGGGTTTTGCTTTCATCTTGCAGAATAAAGCTCAACGCATACGATTTTTTGCCGACCGGTAATTTGTCCCCCTGATATACATCAAACAACGATACTTCCTTGAGCAGTTTCCGTTCCGTAGCGAATGCGATGTCGCGTAATTGGGAAAAAGTGACATTTGTGTCGACCAAAAGGGCCAGATCGCGTTTTACTTCCGGGAATTTCGGTAATTCCGTGGCATTCACCTTATGCTTCCGCGTTGCATGTATCAGCAAATCGAAATTCATCTCGGCAAAATAAACATCCGCCTTCAGATCGAAAATCGCCTTGATACGATTCGAAACAATGCCGATTTGAAGCAGCTCCTTGCCATTCATTTTGATTGAAAGCGCTTCGCTGAACAGGTCGCTTGCAAGAGTGTCGCTCTGTAATGCATATATGTCCAATCCGAAACGCCTGAGAATTTTTTCGACCGTTGCCTTCAGATGGAAAAAGTCACCCGCCTCCGCTTTGCGGTTCCAGGAAGCGTTTTGTGCATTCCCCGTAACGGCAATCGCCAAACGACGCGTTTCGCTGTATGGAGCTAAACCTCCTTCGGCTGCCCGACTCGCATCGTACCGATAGCAGTTCCCGAATTCATAGAGCTTCAAATCGGGATTCCGATGATTCGTATTGAGCGAAATGGCCTCCATCATGTTGAAAAGCAACGTTTGTCGCAAGACATTCAGATCATTGCTGAGCGGATTGAGAATCCGAACGCAATTGGCGGCAGGATAACTTTGCAATTCGTCGTAATAAGCCGATCGGGTGAGCGAATTGCTCATGATTTCGGTATAACCGTTGGCCGTAAGCGAATCGGAAACGATATTGATAAGCTTGTCGCTATTGGGTTTCGGTTCATAAGATAATGTGGAGTTTACATGTTCCGGGATCTCCACGTTATTGTATCCGTATATGCGTAAAATGTCTTCGATGAGATCTGCCTCGCGTTGCACATCCACCCGGTAGGGCGGAACGGCTACGGACAATACACCGTCTGCCTCTTTCTCGATTTTTATCTCCAGAGCGGTGATGATGTCGCGCACGGTCTGTTCGGGCAGGTGTTTGCCGATTAGGGCATTTGTACGGGCCAAAGAGATGTCGAAACGGAAGGGTTCGATCCGATGCGGATAAATGTCCGTGATGTCGGACGAAATTTCTCCTCCGGCCAATTCCTTGATGAGCAAAGCGGCCCGTTTAAGTGCGTAAAGCGTGATATCGGGATCGATGCCGCGTTCGAAACGGAACGAAGCATCGGTGTTGAGCCCGTGCCGTTTCGCCGTTTTGCGTACCCAAACGGGATTGAAATAGGCGCTTTCGAGGAATACGTTCACCGTTGTATCGCTTACACCCGAATCGATACCTCCGAATACTCCGGCGATGCACATCGGCTTTTCAGCATCGCATACCATCAGGTCTTGGGACGAAAGCGAACGTTCCACTCCGTCGAGTGTTGTGAATTTGGTCCCTTCGGGGCAGGTACGTACAACAATCCGCTCACCGGCGATCTTGTCGGCATCGAACGCATGGAGCGGTTGTCCAACCTCATGCAGGATAAAGTTCGTGATGTCGACCACATTGTTTTTCGGATTGATGCCGATTGCACGCAGATCGGCCTGAAGCCATTCGGGGGAGGGTGCCAGTTTGACACCGCAGATCGTAAGGCCCGCATATCGGGGTGCAGCCTCGCTGTTCTCTACAACGATGTCGATCGTCCGGTTTGTATTGTCCACTGCGAATGTTTCCACCGAAGGAAGTGTCAGCCGGCATGGCATACCATGGGCCTTGAGATATACGGCCAGGTCGCGAGCTACCCCGTAATGCGATGCGGCATCGATCCGGTTCGGGGTGAGTCCGATTTCGATCAGCCAATCATTTTGAATCCCCA